>JAJYGE010000431.1 GCA_021785155.1 Planctomycetota bacterium | reverse complement strand
TCTGTTTGGTCGAAAGACCGTGCTGATGCTGAAAAACGATTTCGGCTTTATCCCCTGGGGAACATCGGTATTTTTTGAACGCTTTTATGCCGGCGGTATCGGTTCTTTACGTGGCTATACTTATCTTGGTGTAACGCCGCGATCCGGCCCCCTGCAGGATGGTATCGGGGGAAACTTCATGGATGTCGCGACGGCGGAAGTTAATTTTCCTTTATATAAGAATAGTCTCCGTGGTGTCGTGTTTGTAGACGCCGGTGATGTGGAACCCAATGTGCATCTGGGCACCACGGTAGTCGATGTCGGCATTGGTATTCGCGTTGTTATTCCATTCTTCGGCAAGCTACCCCTGGGTATTGACTTGGCCTACCCGGTTCATCATACCCAAGCCGATCATATAGAATATATCAGTTTTGCATTGGGCATACCTATGTAAAAGGAAGAACATCATGCGATTATGCCGCTCTCTTGAGAAGATTATTCCATCGCTATTTCTCCTGGCAATACTGTTGCCATTGGCCGCCGTCCACGCCGATCACTCCTCAAAAGGCCCCAGCCTGGCGGTTTTACCATTTGTTCCCGCTGCAACAACCGCTGATTCGTTGGCCCAACGCATGCGCTTTGCCGTCGCAAAAAAAATGTCCCGTAATGGCCACTACAACCGCGTGGACGATCATGATGTGGACATGATGATTGACGCGCTGCAAATGCCATGGACACCGCCCGTTACCACCAAAGATATTCAAACTGTCATCAAGTCGCTGGCGACCGATCAAACGGTAGCCGGATTCGTGACTGGACGGCGGCTGCGGCTGGAACTTTTTGTGGGCACCAAATTAACCAAGACGGTTTCCGCAACCATTCCCTCCAACAATACCAGTCCACGATTGACTATTGAATCCATGCTCACCAAACTGGCTGGAATTCAATTTCATCATCTTCGGTCCTGGCAAATTAATCCTGACCCGGCTTTGCAAAAACTATTTGATATCCGGCCAAACCTGGTAAAAGATCCCGATTTTTCCCAGGCGGCGCAATTCGGCGGAAGAGCCGTAGATTGGGACGCATTTCTGCTCAAGCAGGATTATCATCCACCCCTGATATCGTCCGCCATGGCTAAAAACCTGCCGGGCAGCCATGCCGCAATTGTGCCGCAAAGTATGGTGACACCGGCGGCACACGGGTATTGCCTCATGCTTCGTTCAGATTTAAACATAGCGCAAAACAATGGTATGGCCTGCGAAAGCACATGGATTCCCGTAACGCAGGGGCATCGCTATCGCTTTATCGTGCAATATCACAGTGATGCACCGCGTATTCGCATATTCATCAATGGCTTTGACTACGCACCTGATCAATTCAGCACAGCCAATAACTTTGCCAGTCAGCGTCGCGAAATTTATCGCTGTCAGGTACTGCCCGTGACAAAGAATATCGGATGGAGCCAGACCGGTATTGATTTCACTCCCGAATCGGTAAAAAGCATGATGAAGAAATACCCTGTCCGCTGGGTTCGCATCGATTTTTTCTCCTATGTTAATGCCGGGGACGCATTCTTTCGGGATGTCCAGCTCCGCGATATTACACGAGCCGCAAAATAAACCCGCAACAGGCCACGCGCAACACTCGCTCGGATGCGGTTATAAGTCACCCAACACCAGCCGGGCCGCCAGATTTTATGTTTGCCCGATCACCCCAGCGCGGCCACCAGCGCCGATAAGTCGCCGAGTTGTGCGCCCAGTCCCGCCGGCTTGAGTTGACACCCCTTTGCGACATCGGGCAACGCCTCTTCCATAAATGCCTCACGAACCTCTGCCAGCCAATGCTCATTCAGATAACGAGCCAAGCTGCCAAGCAAAATACAATCGGGGAAAAGTAAATCCGCCAGTATCGCGGCCCCGCCCCCCACGGCACGGGCATTAATGCGTAAAACCTCTTTCGCTTCGGCGTCGCCGCTTTCGGCCAATTGCGACACTTGCACACCGGTGGGGACGGCCGCATCTGAAGTCCAGCGCCGTAGTGGATATTTCCAGACCGCAATTTTGCCAATGGCGCTCCCCGCCGCGAAAGCTTCCAGTGAACCAACTTTACCAAATGCTTCCGGTCCGGTTTTCTCGTAACGAATATGGCTAAATTCACCCGAGCGCCCGCCGGCACCATAATACGGTTTCCCATCAATCACCAAACCCGCCCCTAATCCGGTGCCACAAGTCAGATATATCAATCGGCTCGTCCCTTTTCCAGCTCCCCAGTGATATTCGGCCAATGCACATGCGGCGGCATCGTGCTGAATACGTACTTTTGACAGCGCCATATCAAATCTTTTTGCTAATATCCCGCGTAAATTAATCGTATCCCAACCCGGCAGGTTCGGCGGTGAATAAATGATTCCTTCCGGGGCGTTCAATGGTCCGCCGATGGAAACCCCGATGGCTTCAACCTCCCCGGCTTGCTGAATCAGCGCTCGTCCGTGCGTGACCAGATCATCAATCATCGACTCCGGCCCGCGTTGCGCTTGTGCGGGCCATTCCCGCCGCGCAACAATATTTCCCTCCGCCGAACCCAGTGCCGCAATGCACTTGGTTCCCCCGACATCCAACCCCAGAAACCGTGATGTATAACTCATAAACTATTACACCTATCAATACCATGGACCTTCAATGTAAGAAATGCGGTTGGATTATCCATCCGGCGGTCCCCAAGTAAAAAAGTTATTTGATGGCCATCAGCCGCGCAACTTCCAGCGCGACACGCCGCGCGGCGGGCATTTGATTTGAAAAGCTCTCCATGGGTGCGGTAAGTCCCGCTAGATCGCGGGACATGGCATCGCGTTTTTCGGGATGTCCCAGCAGATCCGATGCAACGTCGATAACGGGTTGAACCGGACCGTAAAACGGCATAAATTCATGTACCAATTTTCGATCCGCCAATATATTCACCAAGCAAAGAAATTTGCTTTGTACCAGAAATCTCCCGGCCAGATTCCATTTCCACCAAGCCAGGCGATACAGCACAATCATAGGTTTCCGGTGCCGGGCAATTTGCAGCGTTGCGGTCCCGCTGCATGTCAGTACCAGATCGGCCCAGCGAATAATCGCGTCGGTGGAACCGGTTCTAACCTCAATTTTTGCGCCATAGCCGGGGAGAACATTGCGGATTTGCCAGGCACGATCTTCATCCGCCGCCGCCGCAACGCCCGCGATCCCGGAAAACTTTCCACGCAGGGCAAGAAAAGCCTCCAGCATCGGCGGGAAATTCGCGGCAATTTCGGCTTTGCGCGAGCCGGGCAACAATGCGATGCGCAGCGGAACCTTGGGTAATGGGGGTTTGAGTAATTCGGGATCTGTCTCCGGCGCGTTGGCAGGCTGGTCAAATAACGGGTGCCCCACATAAACAGTATGCACGCCCTGATGACCAAAATATTGCTCTTCAAAAGGCAGCACACAACACAGCGTATCAACCGCATTGCGCACCGTCTTAATTCGCCACGGTGCCCAGGCCCAGAGTTGCGGCGCGACATAATAACACACCGGTATCCGCAACCGTCGGCCTAAACGGGCAATTCGAAGGTTCACGGTGGGCGAATCAATCGGGATTATGACATCCGGCTTGTCAACCGCGAGTTCCTTTTTCAACCGCGACAGCAGATTCAGCCAATACCCCGCTTGAGACAGAGCACCCACCAGCATGGCGGAATGTTTGGTCGGATCAGCCAAAATCCGACAGCCGGTTCTGGCCATTTTGGCTCCGCCGATACCGGTGAAGCGGGCCTTGGGAAATTCACCGCGCAAAGCCTCTATCAGGGTGGCACCGAGCGCATCACCGCTGTGTTCAGCCGCGGAAAGAAAAAAGACGGGCGAATTTATGGTACGACTCCGTATTGATGGCGGAGTTGCGGATATTCCCGCGTTTCCACCGCACTGACATAATCTTTAGCGGCCTGGCGAATGACGCTTGGAATGTCACCAAAACGTTGCACAAATCGCGGCGGCTTTGCCGTATAACCAAGCATATCATGGAGCACCATCACATGCCCATGACAACTTGGCCCGGCCCCACATCCCAAAACGAGACAATCCACCTGATCCACAATGCGCCGGCTCACGCGATCCGGCACGGCCTCCAGCAAAAGCATCGCCGCACCAGCACGAACCATGGCTATACTATCCCGCACCAGATTATCCGCTTCTAAATCGGTCCGCCCCTGATACCGGTACCCTCCGTGCTGCGCCGCTCGTTGCGGCAAAAGTCCCAAATGAGCGCAAACCGGAATACCCGCCATCGCCATGGCTCGTATAATTCCTTCGTGGCGGCCATCACACTCCAATTTTACACAATCCGCACCGGCCTCCACAAGAAATCGTTTGCCATTGGCCACGGCCGATTCCTCGGTGGCGTAACTGGCAAAGGGCATATCCGCCATGATATATCCCTCCGGCGCACCACGGCGCACCGCGCGGGTCAAAACCGCCATCAAGTCCATGGTGGCATGAATGGTAGTGCTTTCACCAAGAATTGTAGTGGCCGCGGAATCTCCAACCAGTAAAATGTGCACACCACACTTCACCAGAATGGCCGCAGTTGGAAAATCATAACACGTCAACATGGCGATGGGTTTTTTTTGTTGCCGCATGTTGTTTAACGTGCTTAGTCCGATTTTAACGACCGCAGAGGTTAACTGTGTGTTGGCGACGGTTTTATTATCAACGGGTAACATGGACATAATGTTTTCCATTCCAAAACCAGTGTCAAATTCAGATTATACCGATATTCGAATGCGTTAGCTTAAAGCAACGGGCTTGCGAATTCTCCGGGTTTTAAGCATATACGCTTTGCATTGACAAATTACCCACTTTGCGATTAGTTTACATAGTGAAAATAATGTCCCGATGTAAAACATTATATCCATGGAGCATTTATGGCCGATCCTGTGACAGATGAATCGCTTACACAAATGGCCAACGACATTTTCAGGCTGACAACCATGTCATGGCGGCAGCGCCTTGCCGCCCGCCAACAGGGTGAAGCAGACATATCTGAATCCCAGTTTCTCATACTGGATACGCTCATTACACGCAATATGCCGCAAAATGTGGGCGATCTCCAGCGCGGTATTCATGTCGTACCGGCCCAGATGTCGCGTCTTATCCGGTCGCTGGAGAATGATTTTGACTCTCCTTTGATCCGTTGTGAGTTGAATCGGGAAGACAAACGTAAAATTGATGTCCACATCACCGAAGCCGGACGAACCGCCTATCTTGATTTTGTTAAATCACGCATTAGCCGCACCTTGGATATTTTACGCCAGCTTCCCGAAAAAGATCGTCTCGATTTTAAGCGCATCTGCGGGCAAATGCGAACCCTCTATGATCGTAATCACAACAGCGACACATAAGAACATTTCATCGCGCTTGGGAATCTTGAGGGCTTTGGCAATTTCCGTCAGGATCGGCAACCGACAGATTCCTACGTGCTGTCCCGGGCAATCCATGCGCATGACCTTCACGCTCAAGACTCAACCATCGCTTTTCACCTGTAGTTCGCAAATTCCGGCAAAACGGGAATGCCCGGAATTTTCGCAGCCATGGCTATCATGACAGCGCTTGACTATATAGAATAGGTTCATGCTGACTCGTGTGACATTGTCCAATGGCGTCGTGGTGTATCAATCACGGCTATTGAATTCTGTTGGCGTGGTTCATGCTTTTTCCACGCGTATTGGCGGTGTCTCGCCAGTACCATTTGAATCATTGAATCTCGGCAACCCACCGGGCGCGGTGCATGATACCGTGGAAAACGTGCGACGTAATTTTGGACGGATGCTCTCTGCGTTGAAATTGCCCGATGTGCCTGTGGCATCGGTACGTCAGGTGCATGGCTGCGACGTGGCGTTGCTGCAAGATCAAGGAGATGGCGAATACAGCGAATCAGTTGCGGCGGAAATTCGTGATCGCTTTCAAGGACAGATCGCGGCGGACGCGATTATTTCGGATGTTTCATCCGCTGTTTTGGCTGTCCGCATAGCAGATTGTGCTCCGATTCTTTTGGCAGCGGAGAATGGTCGCTTGGTGGCGGCTATTCACGCCGGATGGCGCGGGGTTGTGGCCCAAGTGGTCGCACGCACCGTTGCGGAAATCAATGCGATGGGATATCAATCATCGCAAATCATGGCCGCTATCGGACCGGCGATAGGTATGGAACACTTTGAGGTAGGCCCAGAGGTGGCGGAGCAATTTCAATCTCTCGGCCTCAACAGCGCGGTACACACCATTGGTTACACCAGGCCGCATATTGATCTCGCCGATGCCATCAAACGACAATTGCGGCAATGCGGCGTGACACTTATTGACGGTGGTGGATTATGCACCTTCATCAATGCCACGGACTTTTTCTCCCATCGCCGGGACCACGGCATCACGGGCCGCATGGCAGCCATTATCCGCCCCGTGATTCCGTGACCATCCGAAATATCCGATATCGTTATTGATTATTATGGAATCGTCACGCGCCGTGGCAATGATGTCGCCAACCGACGCCGCCTCCGTGGCCAAAAGCCATTGGCCTCCGTCAACCCGTAATTATGGATGGAACAGAGCACTGGATAGCGCTGCACACTGACATATCTTATGCTACCCTACGGTTTGTGGCCGAGCGCTATTTTTGCCAAAAGGTGCAGGTGCATTAAGCCGGATGCGGCGGCAATACGCACGCGAGGGTTCGGATCCGCAAGCATTGTTTCCAACCGTCGGGCATTGGATGAAACGGGAATGGATCCCAAGGCCAAGGCCGCCAGAGCACGTAAGTGTGAATTCGGACTTTTGGATGCCTGCACGGCCACCTTTTCGCCCAGCGTACTTCCGCGCTGCCCCAACCCGCGCGCCGCAATTAATTGTGCCGGTGGTGATGGATCTTTCAGGCCGGCCAGCAACACATTGACCGCGATGGGATTCTCCAGCGTGCGGCAGGTGGACAAGGCTGCCAGATGATCTTCCGCGTATGGACTTAAACTTAACGCCACAATGGAGTTTACCGCCCGTCGATACCCCAGCCGGGCCAGAGCCGATGTAACGGCCAGTTTGACGGCAGGACTGGGATCACTGGCGTCCGTACGCAATAGAGCAATTGCGGATTTATCCCCCAGCCGCCCCAGCACCAAAGCCACATTGGCACGGACGGTCGGATCCTTCGAGGTTAACATTGTCGGCAATTCATCCATATACCTCGTATCCCCGATCCGCGCCAAGGCAAAAATGGCCGCCGGACGCACGCTGATAGTGTGGCCATGCGCCAACGCAATTAACTGCTTTTTTAGTGCCACCAGTTTCTGATTGCCCGCCACCATGGCTGCGGTAAACCGCACCATCGGAGATGGATCACTTAGGCCACGCTTGATCAACTGCTCCGCCAATGGCCGATGCAAATGAATGAGACTTTCCAGTGTAATGGCCCTGATTCCCGCATCGGGATTCTGAAATTCCGCACGTAAAACTGCGGAGGGGCCTTGTAACTTTATTTCCGGAGGCGTGGTGGAAGTTGCGGTAGCCGCGCAACCTCCAAGTCCCAAGGCGATTGGAAAAATTATCGCCGCGACTGCAGTCCGGGAAACATTAAAAACTTTTTTCGCCAGTATTATTCTGCACACCATGAACCAGACTCCATAACGATCTTTCTTTCATTGTTACTGTTGCGGTATTTCCGGTGAATCCTCATCTGATCGACTCATGCCCGCGCGAACATAAGCCCGCTTCGCCAGGCCCAAGCATACCGCAATAAGCGTTAGTATAACCAGCATTTGCATCGACCGATTACCGATGCGGGAAAATAGCGTGACCCTTGAATCCAGCGGCAAGCGTGCCACCGCAAAACCGCTGACAAACGCGCTGTGTCCGTTCTCTCTTACCAATTTGATAATCTCCCCGTCGGAATTGATAAAGCCGCAATATCCGCCGTTGACACATCTCGCAATGGGCACGCGATTTTCCACCGCACGCAACTGATCCGATTGCAGATGCTGCTGCAGTTCCGGGCGGCTGTCGTACCAACCATCGTTGCTTATGCTCATAAGAAACGCGACCCCTTTTTGGCCATGCCTCAAGCGAGCAAACATCCGCGAAGGATGCGACATGACATCTTCATAACAGATCGGTACGGCAAACCGCCACGTCTGTTTTCCAGCCGCTAAGGTAAAACGTCTCCAGACGGTTCCAGGGGTGAGAGAATAATCATCATTGGGTCCAAACGGCGTAAGGCCCAGCAGAAAGCGATGCATGGCCGGCCAGCTTTTCTTAAACGGTACATATTCGCCGAACGGCACCAGATGCCGCTTGGCATAATACTGCGGCAATTCTCCGAACGTCGGCGTAAAAAGAACGGCTATATTCTGCATTTTTCGTGTTTGTCCAGCGGGAGTGAAATGAATAGCGCTTGCACCCACAAGTAAATTGCAATCGGACTGCATTGAAAATTGGGCCAATTGCAAAGCAAACTTCCGATCCGCCTCCAGCAAATGTCGCCCGCGGCGGGAAAACTCATCCGGGCTTTGGCTTAGCCATGCCGAATTCAGAAAGCCCGGAATGGACGTTTCCGGCCACGCGATCAGGTTCGGATGCAAGGTTTCCGCCTCGCGTGAAAGATGAAAATATTTATCCACCATCAACTGTTCCTGGGCAGTATCCGGAGAGTTTTTGATATTCTGCGGCACGTAGCGCTGAATGACCGCAATTTTCGGGCCGTCTGGATTCAGCGGCTGGGCAAGGCGATATTCTCCATAGATGCAAGCGGCAACTAAAATGGCGGTTCCAGTTCCCAGGGCGGCCCATCTCCCCGGCCCGCGCTTTTCCATACCGTCCAAGAGCATCCCTGACACAATGCCCGCCAGAAACGTCAAGCCATACATACCGAAGAGATCTGCGGATTGCAGCAGCCATGTCGCCGGAGCCAAGGCCACGCCCAGCGTAAACCAGGGAAAGCCGGTAAACAATGTCCCACGCAAGAATTCCAGCACTGTCCACGCTACCGGCACCGCAATGATTGCGGGAAGTTTCAGGTCCCGATGGAGAAGTCGCACGAGAAATACGTAAAGCGGAAATACCAGCGCCAGGTAAAAACACAGCACCACATAACCCGGCAGGGTTACAATAATCAGCCAATATAAATTCACGGCAAAATAGACGTAACCCAGTATGTAATACCAAACCCACCAGCGCCAACCGGATCTGCCGCGCAGAGCACAAATGGATAAGGGGGCCAAGGCTACCAATGCCAGTGGCCACAAGTAAAACGGCGGGAACGCCAGCGTCAGGCACAGCGGCGTTAACACGGACATCCATAACATCATGGATGTCGGCAGCACACGTTTTGCGGCAATCGTCGAAGCCGCCACACATGCCCCACGGTGTTTCAAAATATTTGTCATCATTGAAATGATACCAGCAGGAGGAGCGGAGCGTTATTACGGGGGCTATTTCGATGCAAGCGTTACATACCTCCGACTCGCAAAGTGTTCCATAACCAATCGGGTATTTAAGGGAGAATGGCCCTCTTCATCCGAAACCACGAGATCATTGATTCCGCGCTTCAGCCAACAACTTGGGATATATAGTCCCATTCGCATGATGACATCCGGATAATGACCCAGATTATGACCATTTAGCCACATATATCCACCTGTCAGATCGCCCCATGCCACACGCAGTACCGGATGCCACTGATCATTTGGATTCACTTGGGGCATCCAATTAAATGTGGTGCGATAAAAACACGGGACGTTCGGAGCTTTTCTAAGGGCCTTCCAGCCTGTTGGGGCAAATGGCGATCCCATACCGCCGCGCATGCGCCAGTTCGTAACCACTCCCCCGCCTTGAATGGCCGGAGCCAGACGAGAAACAGATAATACAATCTTCCCCAGGCGGTGCGCCGCGTTGGCCGGAATCAGAATACTTAATATGTTGGGTTGTTTGCCGTACCAGAACGTCAACATCGCCTGGGCTATACCGGCCTTCACCGCACCTGGATTTACCCGCCCGGCATCAAAACAAATTACGGCACGCGCAATGGGATGTTGCCACGAAATCACGAGATGATCCGCGTTAAGTGCCGGCAATTTTTCCCGTAACCAGATCATCCCGGCTTTCTTAAATTGCGGAATTATTTCGCCGTTCAGATTCTTCCATCCCGAGCCGCTCATATCGGACAACACATGCACCATGGCCGCTGACTGTTGCAGATCAAGAAAGCGGTATTTCCAGTTTTTC
>JAJYGE010000563.1 GCA_021785155.1 Planctomycetota bacterium | reverse complement strand
AACTCAGGCACGGTCGTGGGACTGGCCGGAACAGCCTCCGGTACCAACCACGCCTTCAGCTACTCCAACGGCACCATGACCGATTTGGGTACGCTCGGCGGGAGCGCCAGTTATGCCTACGGCGTCAACGACTCCGGCACGGTGGTGGGATACTCCTACACAGCTTCCGGTGTCTCCCACGCCTTCAGCTACTCCAATGGCACCATGACCGATTTGGGCACGCTCGGTGGGAGCAACAGCATCGCCTACGGCATCAACGACTCCGGCACGGCGGTGGGGGTGGCCGACACAGCATCCGGTGGCTACCACGCCTTCAGCTATTCCAACGGCACCATGACCGACCTGGACACGCTCGGCGGGGACTACAGCAAAGCCTACGGTATCAACGACTCCGGCACGGTCGTGGGAAAGGCTGGCTTCGGTGCCTTCGTCTATTCCGATGGCACCATGACGAACCTGAACAGCGTGACCACGAATTTACCAGCCGGTTTCGTGTTCTATCAGGCCAACGCCATTAACAACCTCGGCGATATTGTGGGGTTCGGCACCAATTCGCAGGGAGGAAGTGAAGCGTTTCTTTTAGCGCCAAATTCCGTGCCGCAACCCGCCAGCGCCGGTCTGCTGGCGGTGGGCATCGCGGGAATGTCCGGAATGCCGCTGCTGAAACGCCGGCGGCGACTGGGAAAGTAACGTCGTACCGACAACTGGATTGGAGCTACTGTCAAATGTTGTGGACAGAAGTGAGGTGAAGCGGGGACGTGATTGGATAGCAGAATTGGCGGTGGATTGGACGGCCTGCTGGATTGCGCGTGGTGCGGCGGTAAAATGGGAGCCATTGTGATGCTTGGGCGGGCGATCGTGGCTGCTGCACCGCACGCTGAGTAATGAGCAAAAAGATGGTCGCAACAGTTGAGACGATTTCGGGAACCAAGCCGTGCGGTGGCCGCCCGGGAACCTCCTTTCCCTCTCCCGCCACTGTGGTGAAAAAAAAGGCGGTGCAATGAATTCGAAACGTGGAATCTGGATCACGTTGATTCACAAGGAGGCGGCGGAGGTATCCACATGCTCAACTTGAGCACCTTGCCCCCGAACTTGAGCATCTTGAGCAACTTGAAATTCGCAAGGTCTTCTAACTTCTAACTTCTAACTTCTAACTTCTAACTCCTAAATGCTGGCGGTCCCGTCGCGTTGCAGAAGTGGCCACAGGCCCTGGCGTATACGTACGATGGCCACACCGGTGTGCGGTTCCTGACCAACACCAACGGCGCTGTTACCGATAATGACCCGGTACGATGGCCCTGTATATCAATCCGCGGGTGACGCAACGGAGTCTTCCACCGGCGGACGCCGTGGAGGCGCGGTTTGCCGCGACTGAGGCCATATACACCGCATGATCGTGCCCTTCCCCGGCTGACTATGCAGTTCCACCACGCCCCCCATCCCGGTCACCGCGTGCTTAACAATGGCCAGCCCCAGTCCAGTACCACGGTCGGCGCCGCCCCGGCTGCGATTGACCGTGTAAAAACGCTCGAACACGCGATGAATGTCTTCCGGAGGAATGCCGCAACCAGTATCTTCCACTTCCAGAATCATGACCTCCGCCGAACCCACAACGTCCGTGTCGCTCTCGCCGTTATCGCGCGAGGGCTTGATCATCGGACGGGTTTGACGATACCACCGTACCTGAATAAAGCCCGCCATGGTAAACTTCAAACTGTTATCCACAAGATTCTTAAGTATCAGTAGTACCAGCCGCTCGTCACCGAACATAATGTGCGAATCCGGCGCTATTTCAAACCGCAGTTGCAGGCGCTTTTCCGCCGCTATATTTTTGAACATGGTCATAATCAGGTCGCGCACTTCTTCAAGTTTTATCGGCTCCTGTCGCACCACGGATCGCGGATCCTCCGTGCGTGACAAATCCAATAAATCCTGCACCAGAAGCTGCAGCCGTAGCACATGACCACCGACAATATCCAAACATCGCTTTAACGTTACGTGATCCTCGTAGCCCGCCTCGTTGATGGTTTCCACGGCCGCCCGGATGCTGGCCAGCGGTGTGCGCAATTCATGGCTGGCGTTGGCCGCAAAATCAGCTTTAATCTGCACGTTTTGCAGCAATTCCGTCTGATCCTGCAATAACAGCAATACGCCCCTGACCTGCGGCAGCGGCGATAAGGGTGCGGCGGTTATCTGCAATATACGCGGACGATTCAACACATTGAGACGAATCTGCCGGGATATTGGAACGGCGCTGCGCAATGCGGCACGCGTGAGGTCCAATACCGGTGCCTGATCCGCAAATTCACGCAAACTTTTTTCCGCTTCCCCTTCTCCCGGGGCTGCCAGCAGATTTATGGCCCGACGATTGGACACAACAGGAACTCCGGCGGCATCAAGAATAATCACGGAATCATTCAGACATGCCAAGAGCGTCTGGAGGTAGCTGGATTGCAGGAGCAATTCCCGCCGCTCCGTTTCCGACGCCGTCGCCAGTGCCTGTATCTCCCGCACCAGTCGCTCCAACTGCGCATGCGCCAGCACAACAGGGGGCCGTTCCGGCTCCCCCATACGCCGTATCCGGAGCCAGCGGATAATATCCTTTACCATCCGATATCGCTGTATCAGCACGAGCATCAGAATGATTGCAACCGCGGCGATCACCACCAGCATTACCGCCAGAATGGCAGCGGATAATGAATCAGTTCCGGGTATATGCAGATCCGCTATGGGCATTAATTCACGCATCTGGACAACCATTATAACAAATCCTTTGCCGCTGACGGCAGCGGCTCGGAAATATGACGCTGCGGGATCCGCCACAAAGCAGCCGGGGCATTTCAGTACCATCGCAATCCTGGCCAGCACCTGGACCGGGGACCTGGTAGTATACACCTCGGCCCAACACGCCTTTCCCGGCCTACAATACATAAACATCGGTCCCTGTACAGGCCAGCGTGGCCGCACGGGTTATAAAAAAAGCCGATTTGTTCCTTTTCAGGATGTACCATGAGTCATGACTCTTCCGTCACGCCAACGGTTCCCCCGCATAATCGCCTTGGAATTAATTACCGCGATGTTCCGCAACGAAAAATCGCCGGGCTTATTACCGACGTGCATACCCACACCCGTGAACCGGCTTTCACCCGGGAGTTTTTGAAGGCCGCCGATGATTATGGCATTGGAAAAATATGGACCATGGCTCCACTGGAAGATGTGGAACCTTTGCGTGCGGCGTTTCCGGGAAGATTTGAATTTATCGCCATTCCCAAATGGCAAAATTTAGGACCCGGCGAGGATTTTATTAAAGAATGGCGCAGGCGTATTGACGAATTTCATGCCCGTGGTTCACGCCTGATTAAATTCCATAATGCCCCCGGTACCCAGAAGCGCATGGGTATGAATCTGGATCATCCGGAAATGCAAAGCATCATGCGGCAGGCGTATGACCTGGGGTATCACTTCATGACGCATGTGGGTGATCCCAAGGCCTGGTTTGGCCCCGGAAAAAAATATGATCCCAAGGATGGACAGAAAAGTTTTGACCAGCAATTTGAAATGCTCGAACGGATGCTGGAAAAATATCCTGACCGCGTACACCTCGGTGCCCACATCGGAGGCAGCGTGGAAGACCTGGATCAACTGCAACGGCGTCTGGATCGGTTTCCGCATTACATTGTGGATTCCAGCGCCACCAAATGGATTGTCCGGGGCATTGCCGAGCAGCCGGTGGAGCGGGTGAGGGACTTTTTTATCCGTAATCAGGATCGGATACTCTTTGGCAGTGATCTGGTGGTGGGTGAAAAATATGACGTTGATCATTATGCCAGCCGTTACTGGGTGCATCAGAAACAGTGGGAATCCGACTACAACGGCGAATCCCCCATTGAGGACCCTGATGCCGCCAATGGAATTCCGCAATTACACGGTCTGAATTTACCGCCGGAAGTGCTGGAAAAAATGTATCGCACCAATGCGGAGAAATGGCTGTATGGCAAGGTGCTGGGCCAGGCGGGGCGTTAGGTATGTTCCGTATGACGGTGTAGCGCGGAGTAGCCGTTCATTCATTATTTTCCGGAGCCTGGGCATCGCGATATTCGGACTGCTCCGGCAGTCCCGGAGGATTAATTCCCGGAGGCAATGCCACCGTCAATGGAATCGGTTTTTTCGGATTGATCATGATGACCGGCAAGCCGATGTGCACCATGGTCAGCAGATGAACCGCATCCCAGTTGCACATCCGAAAGCAACCGTGCGAACCCGTTAAACCAATGTGCTGCGGAACCGGGTTGCCGTGCATGCCCACGCCGGGCAGATCCAATCCCATCCATACAATGCCCACAGGATTTCGGGGGCCCGGTGGAATGATCAGGCGGTGATGAATGTCCGCCTGCGGATACATGGAGGGAATAAAGGTATAATTTGGATCCAGCGCAATATCCTTAATGACCGCATCTTCAGTAGGCAGATCAGCTTTATGAGCGGCAATGGAGCACCAGAACAGCGCCACTTCCTGATTGTGCCGGTTATACGCCCGGATAGCCTTCTGTTTCAGGTTCACGGTCAGGTATGCCACATTCACATCTGGAAAAGACTCTTTATCCTGCTGAATCACCGCCTGCAGGCCGCCGGGATTGCCGAAATCGTTGGGGCCGGGGAAGGGGCGGATGTTCGGCACATTAATCGTTTGGCCCACCGCTAAATCTTTAAGTCTGATATTCGGATTCAGCGCCCGCATCAGGGCTGTGGTGCTGTGAAACTTTTCGCAGATACAATCTTCCAATGAACTGTATGGCATTCGCGCACCAGCCGCCATTTTCAGCCATGTCCAATGCAGATGTCCCACCGCGTCGGCGTCATCCTGTGTGATGGTGTATTGTGTGATGACATGTTTAACATCCACACCCAGGGCGTCAAATACCTTTGGATCATGCGGATTCAGTGGATTGACACCCGGAAAAAAACGTTCCGCATATTCTTTTAATGCGATCCGTGAGTGTGGTCCAAAATTGCCATCCAGAATTCCCGGAGAAAAATTGTTCGCCGCCAGGGCAATTTGCCAGGCCAGGGCCACGCGCTGGGTATAGTTAATACCGGGCTTTCCGGGATTGGCAAAATCAGTATCAGTATTGCCACGGCCCTGCCGGCTCCGGGCCGTCGCACCCGATGAAGAATCCGATTGCGAATCGCTTTGTGCATTGAGCGTTCCAGTACCAAGCAAGCCCAGAATGGTAACAACAATCATGAAATGGAATTGAGTGGATCGTAATGTCATGTTTTAACCTCGTCGCGCATCCGTCAGCGTTGGGTGTGGCATCCATACCACCCGAAGCCCAATGGCGATCCATTAGGCTATTATCAGACTTATATACGTCAAATACTTAGAAAAAGTCGTCATTATCTTTACTGGGTGTTCTTATTGGCGGCAGGAATCGTCCGGCACCGTGATGCATTGTTATGCTTTTGGCGTAGTATTCATTTTGGAAAACCCGCCAAGATGGTGCAGCCTCGTTTTACCCTGATCGCGAAAGTTTTAGTCCCAGCCGGGCCATAACTTGCTGTAAATCGCCCCATACTTTGGCGCGATTTTCCGGAGTGTACGATCGCAGGACATACGATGGATGATATGTTGGCATCAGCGGAACGCCACGATATTCCAACCACGTTCCCCGCACGCGGCTGATGCCCTCTCCCAGGCCGGTCAGATGTTTCAACGCCGGCACACCCAGAGTTACTATCACCTGCGGGCGGATAATTTCAATTTGCTTATGCAACCACGCGATATTCAACGCCACTTCCGCCGGTGTAGGTGGACGGTCACGCAGCTTTCCCGTATCCGCGTCAATCTCCGCCGCACGTAATTTTACAACATTGCCAATATAGACCGTCTGTCGGCTCAAACCCATTGCGGTGATCATGCGATCCAGAAGCTGCCCGGAACGCCCCACAAAGGGTTTACCGGTTTTATCTTCTTCCACGCCCGGCCCTTCTCCCACAAACATCAGTGCGGCTGCCGGATCGCCATCGCCAAATACCACTTTGGTGGCCACCGTGGAGAGATACGGCGTCAGTGCCGCAATCGCCTGCTGCTCCAACTCCGCCATCAGGCGCGGCTTATCCGCAGCACGTATGGGTGGCAAGCCGGCCAGAGGATCAGCAGGAATTGGCGGAAGTGTTACGTTGCGGGGAATAGCAGCTCCCTGGTTGGTGACCGATGTTTCCCTGGCATTGGCGGCCATTGGCACTATTGCCGGAGCGGAGGCCAGGTGCGGGCGAGTTGCCGCCAGTGGCCTGGGGGCGGGGGAAATTGGCGTTGGGCACATAGGGGCACGGCCGACCGCCGCAGATGGCCGAGCTGCCTCTACGGCGGTCGGTATGCGGCTGGGCAGTACCAGAGGTACCTCACGCAGACCAAATGCGGCATCAGTTTCAAGCCACATGCGAGCGGCGAATTGCGCCGTTTGCGATTCCATAGCCGCTACCTTCCAGAGGGCTTCATTCAGCGTGCGCCACGTTGCCGCGGATCAAGCTGAATCGGCCCGTAAACCTGCTCATACCTCTGTACCGCCTGGCTTAACGCCAGTGCCAGCCGCTTGGCCGCATAAAAACTCATCGCCACGCGCGTATTGACATCCATGATTACCGTGTTGGGCTTTTCATGGTGTTGCATGTTGATCGCAAAATCCAGAAACAAATCTTCTTGCGTGGCGCTTAGGCGGAAGATATTGCTGAATACGGTTACCATTTTGTCTTCACGAATCTGAAGTTGCATCTGTTGGCCGGCCTGATCTCCCATCGTCGGGGAGGGCATCTCCGGGTGAACTGGCGGCACATTGTTATCGGACATTTTTATACTCCTTCGCTATTAAAACACTGCACATTCAAGTCATGGCAAGATAACGCGCACAGATCATTTTGTCACCTGCGACGTCAACCGCCGCAGCGCCCGGGTGACGCATTACATGGCCATGAACCGCCGTTCTATGAGCGGTCTTGCTCGGAGACGCCATCCTTCGGTGGCAGCAGGTGGAATAACTCCTGAATCGCGCCGGCCAGGTGTATCCGACGATTATGTGGCTCATGTGTGGTTAATTCAGTCACCGGTACATGCAGAATCTTGCCCACCAGCCGGTGCGCCATTTTACGAATCGCTTCCCGTTGCGCTTCGGTCAGTTCCGGATTGGCCGTCAGGAGCGCGTCCAGTTCCCGGTCACTGATCTCGCGGCAATGATGATACAGCGCCTTGACCACCGGACCGGTGTTGCGTGATGCAAACCAGTGCATGAATTCCCGGGTATGTTTATCAATAATGGCGCGACTCATATCAACCTTGGTTCCGCGCTCCAGTTGATTGTTTTGCGCCACGCGCTCCAGATCATCAATGTTATATAAATATACATTGCTTAGCCGGGCCACTTCCGACTCAACATCCCTTGGAACGGCAATATCAACGATTACCAGAGGGCGATATTGCCGCGCCTTCATGAGTGTTTTGATTCTTTCGGCGGTAATAATCGGCTCGGTTGATCCGGTGCTGGTAAGCACAATATCCGCCGATATCAGCAGTTCGTTAAGTCTTGAAAAATCCACCGATTCCAGTCGAAATCGTCCCGCCATTTCCGCGCTTTTTTCCGCGGTGCGGTTGGTCACAATGATCCGTCCGGGATGCAGAGCCATCACATGCCGCAACATCAGCCCGGCCATTTTTCCCGCTCCGACCAGCAGTACGGTCTTATCATCAAACCGGTCAAATACGCCGCGCAGCAGGTCCACTCCTACGCTGGCCACTGAAACATGTCCATCTCCCAGGCCGGTCTGCTCATGCACATCTTTGGCGGCGGCAAAAGACCGTTGAAACAGCGCATGAAACACCGGCCCGACCGCCTGAATGGCCGTCGCCCGTCCATACGCCTGTTTGACCTGACTGAGTATCTGCGTTTCTCCCAGCACCAGCGAGTCCAGTGAACTTACCACGGAAAATAAATGTTCCACCACCGCCTGATGTTCCAGCCGATAAATACTGCCGCTGGCCTCGGATGCCGCCACGCCGCGGTTGGCGGCCAGAAATTCCACCATGGCTTCAACATCGGGCCGATGTGAGCCGTGCCGTACCGCATATAATTCAACCCGGTTGCAGGTGGAAATAATAACGGCTTCACTGGAAGGAAACTGCCGCTTGAAATCCATAATTGCCGTATCCGCCGCCGCTTCGGAAAACGCCAGGGTCTCACGCAGGCGCACCGGTGCCGTACGGTGGTTGAGGCCCACCATAAGGATACAGGAATCAGATGGAATAATCGTCTGCATAACCCAGCCTGCCCGACCGTCACAACATGAGCGCAAAAATTGCCATCAGCAACACAAAACCAATAATACTCATCCACGCGCACCGGGCACCGCGCAATATCGGCACCAGGCGCATATTCAGTAACGATCCATACCCCATCCACACCACCGCCGTCAGCAGCACCTTGGGGGATAAATACCAGTGCGATCCCATAAGTTGCGGGTCACGCACCGCCCGAAATATCCCCGTGATAGCCGCCACCGTCAGCAACGCGAACCCCAGCACGATGGCATGGCGCGTAAATTTTTCTATGGACGCCAGCGACGGCAGAGGAAAAAAATTCCAGCCCGCCTGTCCACGCTTCTTTAAGCGCCGATCCGCCAGCAGGTATGTCGTTCCACCCACGCAACCCGCCGCGAAACTTGCCGTTCCAAGCAGCACACTGGCAATATGTGCCGCCATCCACGGATTATGCGCCCCAAAATGCTGATACCCCATCACCCCCAGAATGATTCCCACCACCAGCACCGCAAATATCATCGGCAGTAAAAACGTGGCCAAAGCTCGCAAGTGCCGCGTCCACTGCAAATAAGCCCAAAGCAGGGACAACACCAGTGCCAGCAGTAAAAAGGCGTCAAAATAATCCGACAGCGGCAGGGTAAGCCGATGCGCATAGACCATCCGGCTAGCCATGAGAAGTGCGGTAAGAAAAACGCCGTTTCCAACCGCAATATTGGGAGAAAGCCACCCGTTACTCCGGTCCGGGCCACCACCCGGACCGCTTGCCATTTGCTGTCGCCCCAGCGCCTGAAATTCCAACCAAAAGGCCGCTAAAAACGACACCGCCGCCGCCGTTGCCGCCGCAAACTGCAAAACGGTCAGATGAATGGATGGTTCCGCTGGGTTTACCATGATCAGCTATTTCCTAATATCCATGGTCGCGTCTGGCAGGGGGGAGGTTTCAATCAGCGATTCCGAAAGCCAATTCTCAAAAAGTTCTTCCGCGCCGGATTCCCCGGCCCGGCGGATCACAGCACGTATTTGCTCCTCTGACAGACGCTGTAAAAGTCTTCTCCGTCGGTCTCCCGCGGGCACCTTCCGCATCACAATACCCCGCCATCGTCCGGATAACTCAATGTGCTTTACCAGCACCGGATCAAGTGCCGCCGCAAGTTGCCGCCCCAGTTCACCTGACAATCCCGGTGCCGCACCACCCGATGTTACAGCCAGCGTAACCGGGCCGCATCGCTGTACCGCAGGGCCAATAAAATCTCCTGCCCCCGGATCATCACAGCGGCAACATATTAGCCCATGCCGCCCGGCATCGTCCGATACCGCTTTATTAACCGCCGCGCTGTTGGTTGCCGCAAACACCAATCGCCACCGCGGATTTTCATGTTGCCCGAGAAAGTCGCCGGCATAAGCCGATGTGATCCGGTGGATTGTCGGCAGTTGCTCAAAGCCGGAATGAAATTCCATGCTAAGAACCGTGACTTCAGCTTCCGCCGCCAACAATCCCGTCGCCTTTCGCAGCCCCACTGTCCCACCGCCGACAATCAGCACCGGTTGGCACGCCAGCCGCAGAAATATCGGATACAGTTCACTCATTGCAACATTATATATAAAAAACACCCCGCTGTCCGCCGAACCCGGCAGAGGGTCTGTGACACTTTAAGCGGGTTACGCATACCGCAACAGTCTATCCCCAGCGCACCGTGGGAATACCCGGTACCGCTTTCCCCCCAACACGAGCCGCCGTTACGGCGCGGTTTTACGGTTCCCACGTCCACTGCGGCCATGGGATGAATCCCGTGGCCGTCAAACGCAGTTGTGGTGGTGAACGTTGCATCGCCGCACCCGCGCGTGGCGGTCATCCGCCCCGAGCGTACACCAACGGCACCGCATTATCATGACGGTGCTCCGAGGGTATTGTGTTTGCGGGGCATTACAGCCATACCCGCGCAAA
>JAJYGE010000059.1 GCA_021785155.1 Planctomycetota bacterium | reverse complement strand
TGGCGGAAGCCACCGCGGTGACGGCGGAAGGCCGTATCAGTCCGCATGATGCGGGGCTTTGGAATGATGGTCAGGTTGAACCGCTGGCCCGTATCACCCATTTCATTAAATCCTGCGGCGGCACGCCAGCCATTCAATTGGCTCATGCCGGGCGAAAAGCGTCCACCGCCCGACTTTTTTCCGTGCCCGCGCCAGGGCGTTCATAAAAGATCTCAACATCGTGAAAAAAGCGCATTGCGACTGGGCATACATGGTGTTTTAATATGGTTTAATTCCGTCGCCGCGATGGAAATGGGCTTATGTTTATGGGGTTTTAAGCCGGGTAACAGACTGCTCATTATCTTAAAAAAGGACAAATAAAAATGAAAAAAAATCGGCATGCATGGATTCCGATGGTTTTGATTCTGGCGGTTCTGGGTTTTGCCAAACGAGCCGCCGCCGCAGAACCGTCCGTCGAAAACCTCAGCGTTTTTCACCACAGTTTGGCACCGTGGATCACCACCGGGGCGGCGTGGGGACTTGTGAATACCCCACGCCCCGGAACATTGCAGCCCGGTCCCCATCCAGAATCTCAGGCGGGCGGTGAAGCGGCCACCGGCACCATTCGCTCGCCAAATTTTGTGGTCACAGGCGACCTTATTGAGTTCCTGGCCAACGGCTGGGATGGCCGCGCTGGGCATCGCGGGTTCAACGCCTATTTTCTGAAGCGCGCTTCCAACGGCGACATTCTGCGGCGCGCGGTTCCACCTCAGCAGGATGGCTTTGTGCCAGTGGACTGGCTGGTATCCGGGCTTAAGGGACAAACTGTTTATTTCGAGGCGGTGGATCACGACAACAACCATAACGGAACAGGCCCCGGATTTGCCTGGCTCGGCTTCGCTGATCTGAAAATGTCCGAAATGACTGTTCCAGCATCGAAAAGCCGCCTGTTTGCGGTTCCCCTGTCATCGGCTAAGAACACCCAACACGGCTCAGTATTGCGCGGTTATCACCAATCAAACGGAGTACCATTTATTCTGACCCACCGGGTCATGGTGAAATCGGGGGGCGCGGTCAACATTCCGTTGAATCAGCGGGTGCAGAAACTTTACCTGACCGGATTTACCGGCACTTGGGACAATGGCGAGCCGGTCTGGGGCGATCCGAACGCCTGGCGTGACATCCTGTTTATCGGTGATCGGATGGGGGCCGTGGTATTAGATTACGCCGACGGACGCACGGTGCGATATCCACTGATTTACGGCTACAGCGCCTGGTGGTACGCGCCACTGAAACAGGCACCGGAGCCATTCGCATCCAGCAAGTCGGCCCGACAAGTATTGCACCGTGCGCTGGCCCTGCAGCCTACCGGTTTTGGAGCAAACGGTGCCTATATGGGAGTGATCGTACCGCGTGCAGAGAAAATTAAAGATATCCGGATTGAAGACAATCCGAAAAAGGCGGGAGTTCCAATTATTTCCGGAATAACTGCGGAAATCGCAGGACCACCACCGTCCGGCTGGCTGCGTCTGCCACATGATCGTCCCACGGTCGTTGAGGCCCGCTGGATCAAGACGCACCCGCTGCACGCCAACGCCAACGATCTGCCGGCTGTGCAGGCCGCATTGCGGCACCTGCGCAAGCTGTTATACACGACTCCCCGCGACTTTCCTTCGCATCTGCCGATCAGCATACCAACGGACTACCGTGGGCCGCGCGTTCGTTTTCGTGGAACTGTATATGCTGATATTCTTACCAGTGTCTTTTATAATGATGTCCAGGACATTCTCAACAAGATTGGTAGCCATGGCATGTATCACACATCAACTCCGGGAGCGCCGGAGTGGCTGTATACCGGCGTTGGAACATGGCAGAACAATGCCGGTGCCTATGCGGGTATGTCATGGGGGCGTGATTTAGGCCGGAGTCTGCAGGAAATCACGGAACTGGGTTTTCTGAAACGGGCCAATCGCGTTGCCGATTATTGTTTCCGGGAAGCGCGGCTCTGGGCACAGGATTCGTCGCTGATTTATAAGGGGCAGCAAATCTGGCCGCCCGGATTTGGTCAGTGGAAGGTCACTTCGCTTCAAACCGGCCCCTACCGGGGCACACCAATCTGGCAGCCTGGGCTTGGCTTACGAGAACCTTCGCTGCCCGCAGCGGGCGTGCAACTGCCGGCGCACTGGTGCCGGATTCTCAACAAGCCTTCGCCGGTTCTGGGACTGGGAGTGTTTGAAAATGACGCTCAGGGCCTGATCATGCTTTTCACCTACAAGCTCTGGCAGCGTCAGCCACATCCCGACGCCTGGACCCACAAACACTGGAAGGACATCTTGGCCGCCGGGAACTGGATCGGGTGGCAACTCGATCATCCGACCATATCGGGTGCCGGCAATGATGTGCTGCAAACTGACAGCGAATGTGCCGGCGGCATCGGGCACGCTAAATACGCTGACGTTCTATGTGAACAGGCGTTACGCGCATACGCCACCATGGCAACTTCCATTGGTCAGACCGCGGTTGCAAAACGTTGGCAAGCCACCGCCGGTCGTTTATTCAAAGGTATTCAAAAGGTTTATTTCACCACTGGTCGCTGGGGGCCAACCTGGACATTGCTGCCCGCCGGCTGGCCGAATCGAAGCACGAATTTGGGACCGCTGATTACCATGGCTGATCGCCGCGGCTTTGCGCCGCACGACAACATTCCCGGTTGGCGTATTCGTGATCTCAATGCCTATCGCCGAATCGTCAGTTCCTACCATCCATTTGGCTTTTACGGAACCGCCATGGGCTACGGGCAGGGGTTTGTAACCGAAGCCGCGCTGTTGCTGGATCGGATGCGGGACGCAACGACGATGCTGAACTGGTTGGCCAAGGCGATCTACTATCCGGGATATAAACCCTACATTACACCGGAGGGATGTCAGGTGCAGCGGCACGGACTTTACTGGCACCGCACCGGCGACTTGGGCAATGGCGTTCAGGAAGGTGAGACAATCAAGACCTTGCGTCTGGTGATAGGCGTGGATGATAACACGCCGGATCATACGCAATTAATTCCCCGCCTGCCGATCGGGTGGAGTGAAAT
Organism: Planctomycetota bacterium; assembly: GCA_021785155.1. The sequence goes on along the minus strand of JAJYGE010000059.1, from coordinate 7,224 downwards.
AAGCGTTAAGGACTATCCACTTTTGACGGTCTCGGCACGCGCCCATGGCCGACGGGCAATCAGGCGTATAAATTACCGTCTGCGCCGTCATGGAAACAAACTGACCTTGCGTTTAAAATCCGACCAGCCGATCGCCCTGATGAATGTGCGGCTGGGGCCCTTTGGCGATTCCACCATCCGGGTCCAGGTCAATGGCCAGCCAATTGTGCCGGGACAGTTGCGGGTGCGTCAAAGCGGCGATTCCTGTTGGGTGTGGCTGCCGACCATGCGGTCTGTTAAGAAGTTGAACGTGGAAGCATGGGGCAAGCCACCGGCTCTTGGAAACGGCAGATCGGGGCGGTGGTGAACGCTTCTTATGCGCATGATTCACCGGTGGAACCGTCAGGTCATTTAGAAGAGCGCAGCGTACAGGGTATATTTGGTATGTGATGACCAAACTGTTCGGGCCGTACTGGCGGGAAATGCGCATGGGTCTGTGCTTGTACAATGCGGCGTAGCGGGAAACCGATGATGCCTACGAGAAAACACTACGTTCCTGAAGTAACCGGGTGGCTGGCTGGCATATTATTTCTGATGCTCGCGGGTTCGGCCCGGCCTCTCTACGCGGCGGAGATGTCGCCGCACCGCGTTCTTCTGGGCAATTTTTATACCAATACCGTGGCTGGGGCGGCTTTTGTGGTGCCACATAAGGCCGCATTTCTGATACGCGTGGGCTGGTATCAGAATGGAAAGTTTGTTGATTCATTGGCGGCGTTTAATAAAGACGTCCGACATTACCACGCCTCCAGCCCCGGATGGAAATTCAATCGGGCGGTATGGTATGTCGGCCCAAACAGAATCAGTCTTCAGTGGAGCCGCGTGGGAAACGCGATGGTTGGCCGGGTGAAAGCCGATGGAAATATTCGCATGGCCCTTGAAGCTACAAGTTCGTGGAAGCAATTTGCTTCCCGCTACACGATCCAGGGATCAACGGTTCGCGGAGAATCATTACCCGGTGGGTCGGGCATCGGGCAATGGCGGCTGCGGACAACGCCGCAACCCGTTGCGTGGGTTGCGGCGAAAACTCATGCCACACTGTTGACCTCCCTGGCGTCAGGCCGACCCACATCCACAAGGCGGGGGGCCAATGTGGCGCTGGAATTCCGTTTAACGTCAAAGACGCCGGTCTATTTCGTGGCCGGATTCGGCCAACTTCCAGCGTTGATAAACGCACGAACGGTGATTGCAAGTGCCCGGCGGATTTATCATAAAAACCGCGCCGCCGCGGGCGGAACGTGGGGCAATTTTCTTGAACCCATAAGCGATACACTGGGGAACAATCGTGTGTTCAATCCGGTCTTGCCGATCACCAGTTATGTGGCGACGCGCGATTGGATGGTGCCATCAAGCGTGGTCGTGTTCAAGTGGGAGGCGTTTTTTTACGCCATGCTCGGATCGCTGCAAGGCACCCACCGCAGCGAACGAACGCTGGAGCTACTGCTTCACATGCAACGTCGTGACGGCATGATTCCCAATGACTTTGTCAATGGCTCGCATGTCACCCGCCGTCGCTCGCAGCCGCCGGTGGGCGCATTGTGCGTCTGGAAGTTCTATCAGCGCCGTCCGGACAGGGCTTTTTTGCGGTGGATATATCCCAAACTCGTGGCGTCACATAACTGGTGGTTTGCGAACAATCCGAAAACCGGGCGACCGTTTCGGGATGTCAATAAGGATGGCCTTCTGGCATACCGCAGCGGTCCGGAAAGCGGCATGGACGACAGCCCGATGTATGATAATGCCCGCACCGATCCCCAGACCGAAACCATGGAACTTGATGATGTCGGCCTTAATAGCTTATGGGCCGCCGATGCCGGTTATCTGGCGCGCATGGCTGAGGTGCTGGGCAAGCCGGCCGCAGCGGCGCATTTTCTGCAACAGAAGGCGAGGATGATTCGCCGCATCAACCGGTTGCTGTGGAATCCGAAGGCGGGCATGTATGAAAATCGCTTTTTTAAACCGCAGGCGGCGGATCGGGCTGTTCCATTGCGAGCGTACAGTGTGGCACCTGGCAAACCCGGTATTCAGGGGCAGTATTATCAGGGTACCCATTTCAATAATCTGGTGATGACACGCCGTGATGCCGCGGTGGATTTCAATTGGTTTTCGCGCCCGCCATTAGGGGGCTTTATGAGCCAGGTACCCATGTCTTTCCGCTGGCGGGGAAATATTACGCCGCGCATCACCGGCCGATATCGGTTTGTGCTCAATTTGACCTATCCTTTCGTCCCGCACGACCCGCCGGGGTTTCTTCCATCCGTGGCGGGTGCCAGATTGTGGGTCGCCGGAAAATTGCTCATTAACCACTGGAAAGTCCGTCCCGTCACACACTACGTCGGCCCGGCCATTGGTCTGCTGGCTGGTCATGCCTACCGGATCAAACTGGACTACCGCAGGCAAAGCGGCGGGGCCATGGTGCAGTTGCGCTGGCGGCGCGTCGGGGAACCCAAACGTATTTTTTCCCGGCAGATTTCTCCCACTAATTTTTACCCCATGATCGCAGGTGCCCCGACGAAAGCGATGGCCGCAAAGATGCTGGCGCGGCTGCAAAACCGACACAAGTTCTGGGGGCGTTATCTGATGGCGAGCATCGCCCGCGATGATCCGGCCTTCCCGGAGCAAAGTTACTGGCGCGGATCAATATGGGCCGCGACCAATTATCTTATGTTTCAGGGACTGGTGCGTTATGCCCCACCGGCGCTGTTGAACCGTTTTGCGCAGAAAAGTTTAAGCCTTTTCATGCGTAATTGGCGCACCACCGGCACCAGCAATGAGTATTACCTCGCTACCGGTCTGGGTTCGGGCGACCCGCACTACACATGGGGAACGCTGTTATGTCAGATCGCGCTGGACAATATCTGCGACATTCTGCCCGATGGCAAAATCCGTCTCAACGGAACACTCAACGGCACGGAGTGGATTGATCATATTCCCATCGCCGGCCACTTATGCGATCTCCGCGTGAAACCTGGAAATACGCTTCTATTATGGCATGGGAAACACATTCTCTTCGTGAGGAACAAAGTGATTGTGAGACCGTTGCCGTTTGTCGGTATCGGCTGGTAAAACAATAAATCATGGAAATGATCTACAAAGGAATTTTATGTGTGTTTGGATGATCAAAATGGAATCTATACCAAAATCACGGCTTACAATGTGATCGTATTAAATGTAAAATAATGGATGCGAAGATAGACTCAACGGAGTTTATAAATGGTATTGCTGCAGACCGCAAAACAGAGGTGGCCAGCGCACTGTTACCTCAACATTTCAAGATGGCGGCCATTCAAAGGGTACGCCCGAAAAAACCAGGGCTTCTCACGGATCCAAGCGTCCTGCTGTTATAAAGCACGAATGGCGTCCCTGGTCATTGTTGTGGCGCTATTCTTTGGTACAAGCGCGGTTCAGGCGTTCAGCAAGAGTGCTCCCGCGCCGCGGCCGTACATGGGTTGGAGCAGTTGGAGCTCCATGCACCGACATGTCACGGCGGGGAAAATTGAGGCCCAGGCAAGGGTGATGGCCGCCCGGCTGAAGAAATATGGCTATACTTATATCAACATCGACTCGGGATGGTCCAACGGCTATTACCCCAACGGAAAAAATCATCCCAATTCCTTCGATACATACGGACGGCCCATGCCCAACCGATATGAATTTCCGCATGGAATAAAGGCGGTGGCCACCTATGTACATTCGTTGGGATTAAAAATTGGAATCTACATGAGCCCGGGGTTGAAAATACCGGTATGGAAAGCCAATTGCCGGATTTTGGGAACACCATACCGTGTGCGACAAATTGCCGATCCATCGCGATGGGGCAGCACGTTTCCGCATCATCAATCGCAACCTTATCGTGCCAGTTACGCCATTAACTACAACAAACCGGGCGCACAAGCCTATATTCAAAGCGAAGCCGATCTGTTTGCCTCCTGGGGTGTTGATTTTATCAAGATGGATTGGGTGGCCGTGCGCGGCGGGAAGCATCCGGTGGACAATCGCGCTGATATTAAACACTGGGCGATAGCGCTGAAAAGGACGGGCCGACCAATCTGGCTTGAACTTTCCGCCGGGCAGAATATCAACTATGCCACTTTCTGGACAACTTATGCCAATGGCTGCCGCCTGGATAGCGATATTGAAGCCTACGGCACGCCCTACCTGACAAGCTGGCCGCATATTCTTCTGCGTTTCCGCGCCGCCCCGGCCTGGGCCAGATATGCCGGCCCAGGTTATTGGAATGATCTGGATTCACTGGAAGTCGGCAATGGCAGGCGCGACGGATTAACCCGAATTGAGCGGCAATCCGCCATGACACTCTGGTGCATCAGTTGTTCGCCGATATATCTGGGCGCGGACCTGCAACATCTTACAGCGGTGGATTTCAAGATGGTCACCAACCGTGCGGTAATAGCTATTGACCAGGCGGGGCGCGTGGCCACCCCCATTTCGCAAGCCACGCCACAACAGATTTGGAGAGTCAAAAACGCCGATGGCTCCTATACCGTGGCCTTGTTTAATTTAGCCAATGTTCCCGCGCGCGTCACCACCCGGTGGAGCACGGTCGGATTTCATGGTGCCGCGGCGGTACACGATCTTTGGTTGCGCCGTAATTTAGGGGTTTTGCGGCATGGCTTCTCCGCAGTGCTGCCGGCGCATGGGTCCCGGCTGCTGATCGTAACACCGGCGAAACGTAATACAACAATTCATACGGAGCACTGATCATGAAACAATCGGGCGCTGCGGACAATTCACCAAAAAGTATATTGCAAAACCGTACGGATCGCAGGCAATTCATGTTGGCTCTGGCGGCGGCCACCGCAGCGGCCGGTATGGAAGGGTGCGCCACGCGGACCAGTCAAACCGTTGCGCCGCTGCCCATGATGGTATCACCACGGGATATGGCGGAGAAGGAAAAATGGGTTTCGCAGAACCTCCTTGGCGTTGCGCATGTCCCGCCATTTTCATTTGTTTACGCAGGCCAGGCGTCATCGGCCCTATTACCGGCGTGGACGCGAAAACAATTCGTTAAACAACTGGATAATAACCGCACAGAACATGTCATCATCTGGAATACCGTCGGTCTTCGGGTTAAATGCGTTGCCCTACAATACCGGGACTATCCGGCGGTACAATGGACGGTGTATTTTAAAAATACCGGTACCACCAGCACGCCAATTCTGCAGGACATTCAGGCGCTGGATGCCGTATTTACACGCGGTGCCGGAGCAGAATTTATCCTGCATACCATCAAGGGAGATTCCTGCACCGCTGACAGTTTTGAGCCTTACCAGATGATGCTGAGGCCCAACGACGTGCAGCAGTTCGCCCCCATCGACGGCAAATCCAGCAATGGTCCGCGGGGATGGCCTTACTACAACCTTCAGAGATCGGACGGCGGCGTGATGCTGGCCATCGGTTGGCCGGGGCAATGGGCCAGTTCCTTCACACGCGACAATGCCGACGGCTTGCGTATTAAAGCCGGTCAGCAGTTGACGCATCTGTATCTGAAACCGGACGAGGAAATTCGCACGCCGCTGATTCTGCTGCTGTTCTGGCAGGGGAAAAACGCGGTCGATGCGCACAACCTCTGGCGCAGATTTTATATCGCCCGCATTATACCCCGCGTGGACGGCAGGCCGCCGGGCGCATTGAGCCAAATTCAAGTCAATGGCAATGACATTGGCTACGTCAAGCAATTTTTGCGTGATGGTATCAAACCCAACCTGTGTTGGCGCGATCAGGGCGGCAAAAACCCCTGGTACCTATGCAGCCCGAAATCGACGTTTCCGGCGAATACCGGCACGTGGGTGGTTAATCGCAAGGAATTTCCGGACGGCTTTAAACCGTTCACGCAGTGGATTCACAGACATGGCATGAAATTTGTCCTCTGGTGCGAACCGGAACGCGTCAGCGATCCAGGTTCGTGGCTGGCAACGCGCCATCCGCGGTGGCTCCTGCGCGGCGATGCCGCAACCTGCGGCGAAATTCTTAATGAGGGCAATCCGGAGGTTTTGCGCTGGCTGATTCATCATTTTGACGCGCTGATTCAAGCCAACGGTGTGGATTGGTATCGCGAGGACATGAACGGTGCCGGACCGCTGGTGGCGTGGCGTAATCATGATAGCGTCAATCGCCAGGGCATTACGGAGAATTTTTACGTGCAGGGGCATTTGGCCTATTGGGACGCCCTGCTGGCCAATAATCCGGGGCTGAGAATTGATTCCTGCGCCTCGGGTGGTCGGCGTAACGATCTGGAAACCATGCGCCGCGCCGTACCGCTGTTGCGCAGCGATTTCCAATGGCCAGGCATGACCGACGTCATTAATGGAAATCAGTGCCAGACCTACGGGCTGTCAGCATGGTTGCCATTTCAGGGCACCGGCACGTATTACTACAATGCGTATGCGTACCGCAGTTTTTATCTGCCGTCATTTGGAATGGGACGGCTCACGCCGGCCAATACCGCCGCCCAACAGAAAGCTTATGGCGAGTGCGATAAAATTGGTGTGATAATGCTTTTTGGCGATTATTACCCCCTGACCAAGTACAGTCTTGGCGACGCTGATTGGATGGCGTGGCAATTTCACCGCACCGATAGCGGTGAAGGATGTATCCAGGCCTTCCGACGCGGAAAATGTGCAATGTCGAGCATGACACTACATCTCCACGGGCTGAATTCCGCGGCACATTACAAGATCATGAACTTTGATGAGACGGACGCAACGTACCTATCAGGCCGGGAATTAATGGAAAAGGGTTTGACCATCGCAATTGACGACCAGCCCGGCTCAGCGGTGCTTAGATACCAGTGCTTATAACAATGACTAAACTTCCAAGCCACTACCTCTTGCACGCAACTGTTGCAGCCGCAATGCCACGACCCCCGCGGCGCGTTGCGGGCAGTGGGCGTCGAGGTGTTGATTGGCAGGCCAACTCGCCAATGGCACGATTGCCTGTGAACGGTTACGAATATAAAAGCCTCTCCTCCGCACGGACATGGGAAGGAGAGGCTTGAATGCGGTTACTACCTTGGCTGTGCATTACCAGGCGTAGTAGGTTGTGCCAACTCCGTTGCAGTAGTGCACCTTATAATTCCCCATTCCGACCCAGGACACAGATCCATCATTGTACAGATCATGCACGCCTTCCGGCAGATAGTTGTTGTTCGGAATATCCACATGGTTGGAG
>JAJYGE010000185.1 GCA_021785155.1 Planctomycetota bacterium | reverse complement strand
ATTTCAGTAAGCAGGTTTTCGCGCCCGGGGCCTTGGATGCCAAAACTAAGCGACTCATCGCGGTGGCGGTAGCGCATGTTACGCAGTGCCCATGGTGCATTGCCGGACATTCCAAGCAGGCGACCAAGGACGGGGCCACGCGGGAGGAGATTATGGAAGCGATCTGGGTGGCGGCGGAAATGCGGGCCGGCGCGGCCTATGCCCATTCACTGATCGCATTGAAAGCCATTGACGAGGCCAATGGAAACCCCCAAACATCAAAGGCTTGAAGTGCTGGGAGCAAAGCTCTACAACACCATGGGCTGCAGCGGTTGCCACAGTATTGATGGAACCAATGGAGTCGGACCGAGCTGGAAGAATCTGGCGGGTTATCCGCAGAAGTTAACCAACGGCAAAATCACGATTGCTGATTACGCATTCCTCCGCGAGATGATCCTTGATCCGGGAAAAATGAACCTGGCCGGCTATCCGGCGGGTATTATGCCCAATACATATAAAGTCATGCTCACAGGGCCAAAACATACGCATCAGACGGAGCTTAACGCCCTGATCTGGTATATGAATACGGTTAGTAACAAGGCCGAAAAGGCCAGTGAGCCTCCCGTGCCTGACCGGACGCAATAATAATTAGCAATGGTGGAACCAGCCAGACTCACCGCCTACTATTATGAAAAAAAGGAGTTGAATTATGAAAGCTGCTGATAATCAACGGTTGCGACCCCATCCGGAGAATCGATTCGCCAGTCCCGCCATAGCCATCAATTTGAACTCCATAGTCGCAAACCTGCGGGCGGAATCAAACGCGGGCGAACGCGGGCATCGCCAGGAAACCATATATAAGCATGGCAATGTAACTTTGGCATTGTTTATGTTTGATCATTTTTCACACCTGCCGGAACATGTCGCGCAAGGCGTCGTAACCATGCACGTACTCAAAGGTTGGATGAAAATCAGCGCCGATGATGTGGAACATGAGCTAAAAGCCGGTCAGATGCTGGTGCTGGCATCCGGTGTGCGCCATGCGCTTAAGGCGGAAGAGGAAAGCGAAGTGCTGGTGAGTGTTTGCCTTGGATCGTAAATGATTCAATTCTCCGGTGGCAGTCCATCATCAATTCAATGGGCTGGCTGAAATCCGCCTGGTGTTTATCGCCAATATTGACGGGCATCAACAATCCTCACAACTATTTTTACTACAGCAGGGCGACACCGTTAGCCCGTGCCGCTTTTTTCAGTGCTTCATCATCTGTTGCCAGAGGAATACCAATGCGCATCGCAAGTTCCAGATAGGCGGCATCGTAGCTCGTCAGACGGCACGTGTCGGCCAAATGCAATATGTCGTTCCATGCGCGGCTGTGGGTTTCCGGGTCAACGTGAATTGAAAATGCGTCAAACATGTGGATAAAGGCGGTCCGCTTTGTGCGGTTAATACGTCCGGATTTTGTTGCAATTGCCAGCACGTTGGCGACTTCCAATGACCAATGTCCCGGAATGATCGCGGGCTGGCGTGCTAATTTTTCAAGCAATGCTTCCGTTCGCGGCGTGCATTCGTCATCAAAGCACCAGGCCATGGTCACGGATGTATCAAAAACCCACTCCATTACGGACGCCCCTGCTCAATGAGGTCCTGAATTTTCAGGCCGCCAAGGGTGACACCTTTGCGGGCCTTTCGCCACTTGGCAATAGCCGTGGCGGCGTCCGGCCGGCCTGCGGCAGGGCTGATCGCCGAGAGTATTGCCACATCGCGACCATGCCGGGTGATGACAATGCTTTCGCCGGCTTCAACTTGATCCAAAAGTCGCGGCAAATACGTTTTTGCCTCGTAAGCTCCAACTTTAACCATTGCAAACCTCCAAACAACTAGTCTAGGCTAGTCTAGGCTAGTCTAAACAACATTCGCAGCAATGTCAAGACTCACTGTGTTTTCCTCACTTTCGCGGCCCGCGACCGCGGATGCGCAGGCCTGGTCGGCGAGATTCAATTTCCGCCGTGGCCTTTCCCACGAGGCCCAGTTGCGCCGGCGTAGCTCGCGCCTGGATGGCTCCAAATAGCACCCTTTCTTCCCAGCGGATGTGGTCATGGAGTTCTCTGCCCAACGTGGCGCACCATTGTGATGATGGAGGCAACTTTGGCGCATTTCGCCGCTGATCGGTTGCCACGAGATGCCGGATGTTGTCATGCTCGCGCCGCATCTGCTGAATTTCCGGATCCAGCATGAGCGGAATCAGTAATTGCTCCTCTTCCCGAAAGTGATCGGCGATTTCCGCGCCCCAGCATTGCCGAAAATACGCCGCCGCCGCGATTCTCGCGGCGTTGCCCGCATCCGCCGCCTTGATCAATTGATTCGCCGCTTTCAGGCCCATAAAGTGATCGCGGGAAAACGGCTGCAGGCTTTCATGGCGTTTCAGCGGAGGGTGGTCAAATTCAGGCATTCCCGGATCCTTTCAGCATTGATTGTAGCCACGCCACTGGCCAGGGTCACGGTCCTGATTCTAAAACGAATAACAATGGACTTTTGTGGCAGTTTCTGTCAGGCGGAGAAGGCGAATATTGGAACATTAATCTTCGCCACGATCAGGAATCGGCTTCGTATCAGGCACGGTCCCTCGTGCCGTTGAGCGTAGGCAACCTCACGTACCGAGGCCAGCTGACGGCGTCGGGGACGATGCCTGCTACTTCCGTCTTGAACGAAAATTAGGATCCCGGGCGCGACATAATCAAACCATAATGGTATGGCGGCAAGGCGTTGCTTTCAGGGCCTGCGAGTTCAAAGCCCACTTTTTCCGCCATCTCTCGGCATTCGCCCGGCTTGGGTCGAATACTCATGCTGGGTCCGCGCGGTGTGGTCGGGTCATAGTTCCAGTGCATAATTGCCAATAGCCCGCCACTGGACAAAATTCTCCAGGCTTCACGCAAGAGGACGTCCGGATTTTCAGCATGCAGTATATTAAACAGCATCGCGTAATCGACACTTGCATCCCGCAGGCCGGTGCCATCGGAAATAAAATCGCATAGCGATGCTCGGATGTTCGTTATCCCGTGCGCCTTGGCACGGGCACGGGTTGCGGCAATCATGCTCGGATCAATATCGAAGCTATGAACTATTCCAGTGACAACTTTGGCTGCGGGTATGGAAAATGTGCCGTAGCCGCAGCCGAAGTCGGCGACATCACGATGCGTTGGTCTGAGGCCCAAGGCGCGCAGCGTCGCCTCCGGATCAAAGAATGTATCCCAGGTGGGCTGATCGGGCATGCCACTTTCGCGTGTTTTCATCGGACATCCTCAAAAAGTCAGAATATGGTCGCTGGTGCGTACCCAATCGGAAAGCTCCATCATGGATGATTTATTCGCACCTTGGTAATAGGATTCACCTTTCGCAATCCCGCAACGGCCCTGGCATGTACCGCAAACGCGTACCGCGACCCCGGTGGCAATCAATTCCTTGACCATCCGTACCAGATCAAAATAACCATCGGGCGGTTTGATGCTTTCGCGGGCCAGATCGACCGCGTCGTTCATCAAAAAAAGCCGCATCGTCGCACCATCCTTGTGCAACTGGCCAACCAGACGCAACGCGTTCCACGCCGTATCAGTACCGTCATACGGGGGATTACCAAGGATTATCAAAATCGCCTGTGGCATGAAAAGTACCTTTCACAAAAGACCAATGTCAAATTGCGCCGCAATCCCTCAACGCTTTTCTCAGATCGCCAACCATGTTGTGGCGCTCGAGATCGAAATCAGTGCCACATCTCCATCTCCCGCGTAACCTGGAAGCCCCGGGCCTCCCAGTCGGTTACTCCGTCCTCCAGGCGAAATGCCTTATAATGTTTAGCGCGCAACCGCTCCACCGCTTTGACCGACAGAACGCAATACGGGCCGCGGCAGTACGCCACAATGGGTTTTCCCCTCGGCAATTCAGATAGCCGCGATTCCAACTCTCCCAGCGGAATTGAAACCGCGCCGCTAATATGCCCAGCCGCAAATTCGTCGCTGGGCCGAACATCAATGACCATGGCCTTGCCGCTCCGCACGCGAGCCAGCAATTCCTCCCGGTTCACCGGTTCCAGACCGATATGCCCGGACAGAAAGGTTTTTGTAATGCGATCAATTTCCGCAAGCCGGCGCTCCGCCAGGCCGCGCATTTCCATTAGAAAAGTACAAACTGCCGGATCCGCGATGCGGTAAATAACATAAAGACCATTCTTACGCCCTTCCACCATCCCGGCACCACGCAGTGCCTGCAGGTGCTGTGACGCATTGGCTACCGAGATATTGGCCTGCCGTGCAAGAACTTCCACGTTCTTGGGGGCCTGGCAGAGCAATTCAAGTATTTCCAACCGAGTGGGGCTGCAAACCGCTTTTCCAATGCGTGCGAACTGTTCATAGATACGATCCTTAAATTGCCGGTCAGTGTCCATATTGATTAACTCCTTTCTGCGGATAATCAAGTAATCAATTGTATACTATGTTATAAGATGCCGTCAAGTATCCTTACACCTATATAAAGATAAACAGGTCTTGAACTCCATAATAGCTGGTGCTATAGTAATTCCGTGGGCTGACATGGTGTCAGCCGGGATGTACAAAAACCTTGAAAGGGGTGTTTTATGACGCTTGCGGCAACATTGGGTGTGGATGATACGGTATCGCAATGGGTTGGGGAGATGCCCGCGCGATCACGCGTTTTTGAAAAGAACGGCATTGATTATTGCTGCGGAGGAAAGGCCACGCTCCGTCAAGCCTGTGCGAAACGCCATATTCATGCCGAAACGGTGATGCGGGAACTACTGGCGGCCGGGCATGATCCCGACCAAAAAGATTGGAGCACGGCAACATTAACAGATCTGGCGGATCATATTGAAATAACGCATCATGCCTGGTTGAAAAAAGAGTTGCCGCGGATCGCGATGCTGATCCATCGGACTTATACGGTGCATGGGCTGCATTATCCCTGGCTGGCGGAACTCAAGACCACGTATGATCGCTTCGCGGCGGAATTCGACGCCCATATATTCAAGGAGGAGCATATTCTTTTTCCGCGCATCCGCCAAATTGATGCCAAGCGGGCCGATCTGGATGTGGATCAGCCGGTGGCCATCATGGAACATGAACATGAACGCGCCGGCGCGGACATGGAGAAAATGCGCGCGTTGAGCGACAATTACACCGCTCCCCCGGAAGCATGCAACACCTTCCGCGCCATGCTCGATGCGCTGCGCGAACTGGAAGCCGACACACACGTTCATGTCCACAAGGAGAACAACATTCTGTTCCCGCGGGCCATGGCTGCCACCCGGTGAGCACTATTCAAATACATTGCCATACCCGTGCAGCCACAGCACGCCTTCCTGATTCCAGACCGAATCAGCCTACTGGGTCCCGCGGCAACGTGGACATATCCAAGCACTCCTCTTTTCCCGCACGGTTTACACTATTGAGCCGGTGCGGGACAATACCGCTTGATGTTAGAAGCGAGGATATGCCCATGACTGATACCCAACCCCAAGACCCGGAACTGAAGTTTGCCATTGAGTTGGCACGTCTGGCCGATCAGACGCGCTGTCACAATGTTATATTGCTGGATGTGCGCCGCAAATCGCCGGTGACAAAATTCTTTCTTATCGCCACCGGAACATCCGATCGCCAACGGCGCACGGTCGGAGATGAACTTATTGGCCACGGCAAAAATAATGGCTTCCCGGCATGGCGATCGAACGGCTATGAAACCGCAAAATGGATCGTCGTGGATTTCGTCGACGTGGTAGCCCACATTTTTGAAGAAGCCAGCCGAACTTTTTATGATCTTGAGATGCTCTGGGGTGACTGTCCGCGTGTGCAATGGCAACTTCCGCAGTCCGTTGTGCCCGCCGCGGCGCAACCCGCATCATCCATGCCGCCGGAAGAACCCACAATTGATGTTGATCAAGCCATAAAGGCACCTGACGCCATGATCAATGTACCAAAGGAGCCGGAAGTCGAAGAGTTCGTGGATGAAGAAATACTTTTTACCCAGACAGGTGATGGCGACGAGAATGTAGAGGCACAGGAAGTTGAACTCCTTGCCGTTGCGCCCGTTAAGACCCGTAGGCCGAAACCCAGGAAAGTTCGCGCCAGAGCAGGCGCACAAATGGCGCGAAAATCTGCCAAACCCGTCAAAGTTAAAGCCAAAACCAAAACCAAGGCCAAGACTAAAGCCGCGAGCCGCATTGGCACAGCAGCACCGGTAAAGCCTGCCCGAACCAAGGCTTCCGCGGGCAAAGTATCCAAGCCCTCGGTGATGAAGCTGAAATCTGGCCACGCCGTCGCCGGAAGGCGTACCGTAAAAAAGGTTGCTGTCGGCAAGTCGGCGGTAAAAAAGCAACCGGTAAAAGCCGCCTCGGAAATAGCGCGCCGCACGAAAGTTAAAACGATAAAAAGGTCAGCGGTAAAAGCTAAGAAAAGGTAATCTCTAATGTCAATTGAAAGTCTTTTACGCGAGCGCCTTTCGCGCGCTATCGGCTTGGCGTTCGGTTCGGAATTCGCCGGCGACCCGATGGTCAGAGCCGGGGACCCTAAATTCGCTGATTACCAGTGTAATGCGGCCATGGCTCTTTCCAGGCAATTGGGGCGGCCAGGACGCGAAGTGGCGACAGAAATTTTGCGACATTTGCAAATCTCCGACATTTGCGAGCCGCCACAAATCGCCGGGCCTGGCTTTATCAATATGCGTTTGAAATCCGCATGGCTGGCTGAAGAGCTGGGCAGACTATTTGCCGACTCGGCCGCCAAGGCTCGTGCCGGCGTGGCCCGATCGTCGCAACAGGCCACAGTCGTTGTAGATTATGCCGGACCGAACATTGCCAAGGAAATGCACGTCGGCCATCTGCGCAGCAGTATTCTCGGCGACGCTCTGGCTAGAACACTGGCGTTTATGGGGCATCGGGTGGTGCGGCAAAATCATGTGGGAGATTTCGGAACCCAGTTTGGCATGTTGATCCGCCATGCCAAAGATTTGAAACTTGATACGGGGGATATGCCGCATATTTCCGATTTGGATTCCTATTACAAGCAGGCGGCGCAGCGGGATAAATCTGATCCGCAATTTGCCGCCGAGGCCCGGCAGGCAGTCGTGGCGTTGCAAAGTGGAGAACCGGAGGCGGTACGGCTGTGGCATTGGATCCGCGAAGAAAGCCGGCGGCATTGCCGTGAGATTTTTGACCTTCTGCGCATCACACTGTCGGAAGCGGACGAGCGCGGCGAAAGTTTTTATGCCCGTCGGTTGCCGCGGATAGTGCAACGATTATCTGAAGCTCTGCCCTATGGCGGCGAAGGACCCAAGGTGGGAATGCCGGAGGTCTTTGATCCGCAGCGCAAGGGCATCGTTGATACCAGTTTACTGACCGCCCCGGAGGCCGCGGAAATCCGGCAGGCGATGCTGGGGCACGAGGTCATTGAGCGTCTGGAAGAATCGTCGGAACCGCAAACTGTTACCAAAGCATTTGTGGCGCAATCGGAGGGGGCTTTGTGTGTGTTTTTGCCGGGCTATGTGGACAAAGATAAAAAACCTTTGCCCTTGATAATCCGCAAGGGAGATGGGGCCTATTTATATGCGACCACGGATTTGGCGGCGCTGTATTTCCGGATTGTTGAGGATAAAACCAACCCGGACGAGACTGCTCCTCTGGAGTGTAATTGGCACGCGGATCGGATCGTTTACACCACCGATGCCCGGCAGGCCCAGCATTTTGCCATGGTCTTTGATACCGTCCGCGCCGCGCACTGGGATATCAATCCGGTGACCAATCTACCGGTTGAATTGCGGCATTCGCCGTTTGGTTCGATTCTTGGTGAAGATGGCAAACCCTTCAAGACGCGCTCCGGTGAATCTGTGAAGCTACGGGAATTGCTGGCGGAAGCGGTACAACGCGCCGATGCGGTCGTACAAAACAAACATCCCGACTTGCCGGAAGCGGCCCGCCGCCACATAGCGCAAGCGGTGGGAATCAGTGCCGTGAAATACGCCGATCTCCGGCAGGATCGCACCACCGATTATCAATTTGTGTGGGATCGGCTCCTGGCGCTGGAGGGCAATACCGGCCCTTATCTGCAATATACGTTCGCCCGGATACGCAGTATTTTCCGCAAGGTCGGTGAATCGTCATCCTCAGGCGTGAACATCATTCTCGAAACACCGCAGGAACGCGATCTGGCCAGGCGAATACTGCAATTCGGCGATGTGGTATCGGCGGTGTTAAACGATCTTAAGCCACATTATTTATGCACCTATCTTTATGATTTATGTGGATCATTCTCCGCATTTTATGAAAACTGTCCGGTGCTTAACGCCGGTTCTCCGGAGTTGCGTCAAAGCCGCCTGGCTCTATGCGATCTGGCCGGCGCGGTGCTGGGCGTGGGCCTGCGTGATTTATTGGGTATGGAACTCCTGGAAGAAATGTGATCCGGTGCCGGTGATCCATTCGCCACATAGCACAACACCTGCCGCCCGCACCGCGCGCTGGGCAGCCGCACACCCGAAGAGGCGTACCGCGGGAAAGCGCTGCCCAAACCGGTGGTCTACCGCACCAGAGATAGACCAAACATCAAAATCCAGATCGCACGCTACGCGTGCCGCAGAATCACGCATAAGTTCTTGCGCTCTACTGCTCGCCGGTTCAACGCTCACCTGATCCGTTGGGCCGCAGCACAATGTCCCGGCCTGCAACCTGTCCCCAGTCCCCTGTAATCTCGGCGGCAAGCCGTGGCGGTGGAGTCGTTCGCTCAATGCGCCCACGAATTCTTCCTAAACTGTTTTTGATTATTGATCCGTGATCCGTGACCGTTGTAACCGGTCCCTTCACAATTAGCTGGGCCTCAACACCATCAACTAATCACGTCCCCGTGTCGCTTCCCTGCCGACATGATTTCATAATGTGTTGCATCGCCATTGGATTCTGATATATTCTGTGTACATGCACGTACACGGAGCTGCTTATGGCCACCAAAACAATTACCATTGACATGGAAGCTTATCATCGGCTTAAACGCAACAAACAAGTTAATGAATCGTTCAGCCAGGCTATCAAGCGGATGATTCGCCAGCCAATCGACTTCAAACAGTGGATGGCATCCATTGAAAAGGATCCATTGAGCGACAAGGCTGCTGATGCCATTGAACGCGTTATATCCGACCGGAGCAGCCGCCGAAACCGGAGGCCACACCGTGGTGCTGCTTGACACAACCGCATTGGTGGATCTTGGCCGCCGGGCAGACACAGTGGGACACCGCCGTATCCGTATGGTGCTGCGCGAATTATTGTTGCGTGGGGAAACCCTTTTCACCTCTCGAATCAATGAGGCTGAGTTCCGCGTGGGGCCTGAAATGTCGGATCAGCGCCAACGGGAATTAGAACGCGTTGAGCGGGTTCTGTCGGGTATCGCCATTCTGGAATTTGACGCCCAAGCCTCTCAATATTATGCCGTCATAAAATCGGCAATGTTTAAAAGTGGCCGCCCGGCTGGTGACAGCGATGCCATGATCGCGGCCGTTTCCATGGCCCATGGCCAGGTACTGCTTACGCGGAATAGACGCCATTTTGAAAATATTGCCGGTTTAGTTGTCCAATCCTATTAGGCCCTATCAGGTTGCTGCCGCCTTCCGCCGCCGCCGATTACGCGCATGTGACGGTGGCACCGAAGTCGGCATGGGCTTGAGGTGCAGTTTTTGGATGTATCGGGCGCTGACTCTGTGCGCGTGCGCACAGAGTTTGCCGAGAAGCGAAACGGGGACGTGATTAGTTAATGAAAATAACGGCGGATTTAATGATTGCCCACCGGCACTCGGCACGACAACACAATGGATCATGTTGTGATGCTTGGGTGGTCGTGGTGGTCCCGGCGCGCCGGATAAGCTCTGGAGACCAGCGTTTTGGACGATCTTATCGTCGTGGCGAATGAACGCGTTTTGAATCGCAAACGCCTGCGGCTTTGTGTCCCGCCGCAGGCGTTCTCTGCGCCGCTCAGCGCTCTCTGTGGCGAGGCGCTTCATGGATGACGTTGCGTCAACGTGCCGCCGTGGGAAACACCGTCGTCGCGGTAGTCGTGGTCGTGTCTTGGTGGCAACCCCGTCGTAATTCCCTCCGTTTACCTATGTTGCCTCGTGGTTCAAAAACGGTCGTCACGTCTTTGCATTCTTACGCCACTTTGCGGTTAATCCCCGTTGTTCGTCGCTGGTTGAAATCTCCGCCGTCGCTCCCCAAAACGCGGCGAGGCCGCCTCGCCCGCTGAACATAATTTCGTATCTCTGGAATACTGAA
>JAJYGE010000350.1 GCA_021785155.1 Planctomycetota bacterium | reverse complement strand
CCGCGAGATCACTGTAGGCCTCATACAGCTCCAACATGGTAAATTCAGGATTATGGCGGGTATCAATGCCTTCATTGCGGAAATTCCGGTTGATTTCATAGACCCGTTCCATCCCCCCCACCAGCAACCGCTTGAGAAACAATTCCGGACTTATACGCATATACAAGTCAATGTCCAGCGCATTGTGGTGCGTCATAAAGGGCCGGGCCGCCGCCCCGCCGGGAATCGCCTGCATCATCGGCGTTTCCACTTCCACAAATTGCCGCGCCGCCAAAAATTCCCGGATCAACTGCATGATGCGCGACCGGGCCAGAAACACATCCAGCGAATCGGCATTGGCGGCCAAATCCAGATAGCGCTGACGATAACGCAGTTCGGTATCCGCCAGGCCATGAAACTTTTCCGGCGGTGGCAAAAGCGATTTGGCGGCCAGACCAAAATGATCCGCCCACATGGTAATTTCACCCGTTTTCGTATGCCCCACCTTGCCGGAAAACCAGGCGATGTCCCCCAGTTCCAAAAGTTTGGCCTGTTCCCATTGCGGGGCTAGAAACTGCCTGGCCAGACCAATTTGAATTTTTCCCGTCCAGTCGCAGATGGTGATGAAAATCAGCTTGCCGATGTCTCGAAGCAGGGTAATCCGGCCCGCCACTTTGGCCGTCGGGCCGCCGTCATGCGGCGTTTCCGCGGTATGCAGCCCCCGCGCCGCCGTTGCCGAGATCAGCCCGTCAATACGGGAACCAAAGGGATCCGCTCCGATGGCCCGCCATTTTTCCAGCCGCGCAAGCCGAAACTTAAATTCAGGATTATCCGGTTGAAGCATTTTTCCTCATCCACATCAACAAAGAATGGTATTGTAGCGGTCAAAGCAATCCGTGAAAACCGCCCGGTGAAAACCGCCCGTGAAATGTTGTGTTATTCGGAGTTTACGACACGTTAATCGCACCGCGTTTCCAACGCGGTAACCGTTCACGGACAGGCGGTTAATCACCCGTAGTGCGGGTTTTCGTAAACGCATTCGCTACCGCGGCAGACACGAATATCCGCACCACAAAAAAGGTAACGGGATAAAGCCGCGCCCGTAAGCGGTTTCCCGACGCTGCAACAAGCTGCGGAAACAAGACTGCCACGCTATTGCGTATTGTGCCCGCCAAACCGCGTAAACAATTCACTCCCCTCCTCCGAACACTCAACGCGGCCTCAGGCGGGCCATTTGTAGCAGGCGCGGTCCCTCGTGCCGTTGGCGTGGCTTTGCAGCCGTATGACGGCATCAGGGACGATGCCTACTACCATGTCGCTGCTGATAATTAAAGCCATTTTTGAATGTGTCATCAATGTCCGTGCTGAGTATATAACCGGGTAAAACGTTAGCCGGAGGGTCAGTGCGGATGCAACTGGTTGCGGTATTCCGTGGCGGATCGGCCCCAATAGGCCTTGAAACGGCGCGCAAAATGGAACATTTCCGGCCAGCCAACGAGGTCGGCGATCTTGCCGATCGGTTCTTTGGTTCGCAACAACAGATCGGCGGCCCGCTCGGCCCGAAGTCTGGTCAGATAGTGCATGGGCGAGAGGCCGGTGGATGTTTTGAACTGGCGACCGAGATGGGCCGGATCGGTGTAGACACGCTGGGCCAGCATTTCACGTGTCCATGGCCGCGCCAAATCCGCTTCGAGAATCCGGATCGCTTCAACGACACGTTCCGGCGTGTTGCGGCCCGCCACAGTGGCGGCAGGATTCTGCCGCACATATTCATAAGCCAGCGTATCGAGAAACAACAGCAAGCCGCTGATAACACGGGCCGTGTGCGGCATGGCGGTATCCGCCAGATAGGTGTCCAGGCCCGATAGAATCCCGCACCCGCGCCGCACCGGCTGTTGCGCGGCATGAAATAGCAGCGATTTAGCCTGACCATCGGCGGCCCATGGCCCGGCGAGCAACGGGCCGATCGCCGGTTCCTGGAGGGTCCAAGCAAGGTGGTTTTTAAGTATTTCCGCACCGATACAACAGTTATAAATATGCAGGTTGTTGCAATCGTAGTACCCATGCCAAACACCGGGCTGCAAAATTATAATATCTCCCGCCGCCAGCGGCTGGATGCCGGCATCGCAGCGATGCTCCGCGCTGCCGCCCATGATCGCCACAATTTCCAGAAAATTGTGGTCATGCTTCTGCGTCTTGGCCACATGAGTATTACGGTCATGAATTGCTTTGCACACCATGATCGGCAAGTGGCATGGCGGCAACCGCCAAGTGTGTTTATTGAATTCAATCATCGTAAACCCTTTCCCGGTTCCGGTGAAACGTGCCCATCTCCGCGTATTCATCAGTCCATTCGATTATACCGCCAGGGCGGTCGCTTCTGTCAACTCCACGGCCCCGCCGGGATGACAAATTATATTGAGTACGCCATTGCTCCCGTACCTCCCCCGCCTCTGTGGTGAATTTCCGTCGTGCCGTCGCGCTTTTGCGTCCTTGTGTTTCTTTGCGGTTCACAGCACATCCGGGTTAACCGCAAAGCAGCAAAGAACGGCGCTGTGGTAAATTTGCTTGTTGGTCGCTGAAATCGCTTCCGTTGACTTCCGATGTCCCGGGAGTTGAGTTTCGTCGCTTCCAGACCCCTGCGTTGCTGGGTCCGCGATATTTTAATAGTAAAATCAGGATTTGTGTCGCCATACAGCACTAAACCGGCTCTGTTACAGGACATAAAAGCGCACGTTTTAGCTAAGACTGTATCATAATGCCGCGAACATCGTGGGCCTCCCGTAGTGCAGTACCATCAGTTTCGGATAGTGATCATTGTGGTGCAATACCGTCACCCTGTTGCCCCGCAACCTCAACCACAACGTTGCGTCTTTGTTCGTCAAAATACCCCTCTGTCTACCTCCCCCGCCTCTGTGGTGAATTTCCGTCGTGCCGTCGCGCTTTTGCGTCCTTCTGTTTCTTTGCGGTTCACACCACATCCGGGGGAACCGCAAAGCAGCAAAGAACGCAAAGAACGGCGCTGTGGTAAATTTGCTTGTTGGTCGCTGAAATACCTTTCGTTGGCTTCCGATGTCCGGGGAGTTGAGTTTCGTTGCTTCCAGGCCCCTGCGTTGCTGGGTCCACGGTATTTTGATAGCAAAATCAGGATTTGTGTCGTCGTACAGTGCTAAACCGGCTCTGTTACAGGGCATAAAAGCACACGTTTTGGCCAACTTGAATACATGTTCTGGATTAAACCACCGCTTCCGATGATGTGTAGTTGATAATATACCGTATACGATATATCATGACCCACAATGGATGAAGATAAGCCATTGGTTTGGTTGCACGGAGAGATTAAAACGCCACCGCTTTCTTACGAAGCGCGGATTGAAGCCGGCTTTCTCCTTCGACGATTGCAGCGCGGTGAATCGCTCGGATTGCCGCACTCACGCCCGATGAAAACTATCGGTCCGCACTGCCATGAACTGCGGATCAAGGATGAAAACGTCCACTGGCGTATTGTGTATCGAACCGATCCCGACGCGATCATCATCGCCGCTGTCTTCGCAAAGAAGACGGCAACAACGCCGGTTTCGGTTATCGATGTGTGCAAGCGCCGATTGCACGGCTATGATACTCTTACGAAAGGATGACACGATGCAAACGGCAAAACGACGTAAATTACAGGAAGCGGGATGGAAGTTCGGCAGTGCTGGGGATTTTCTTCGATTGACCGAGCCGGAAAAAGCGTATATTGATGTAAAGCTGGCCCTCGCACATGAACTCACGCGCGTGCGTCGCCGCCACGCCATGACTCAAAAAAAATTGGCGGCCCTGTTGAAAACCAGCCAACCGCGGGTGGCGATCATGGAGCAAGGCGATTCCTCCGTTTCGCTCGACACGCTTGTGCGCGCCTTGCTCACGCTTGGAACAACACCCTGCGGCATAGAAGCGGGCGGCGGATATAAACCAAAAACGTCGGCGGGTATTGCAAAAAAGCGGAAAAATTACTCGTCTATTCGTTGCTGAAACGCCCCAGTACCCCATCCCCGGTAGCTTGTTCACGGATGACCTGCGGAATGAATATTCGAGCCTTTCCGAGCAGCCGATCGGTCGGCGATCCGTTATCCGAAGAGAATCCTCTGCGTGAGTCGCTCAGGCAGGGCACGGTCGAAGCCACCGTGAACAGTCCGTACTCCATCCATTTTCGACGCCCACGCCCGATCCTTGAGCCCGTTAGCTTGGCACACTTGGACCAAGTTCTCCACCAGTTGCCGTGCGGCCGCAAATATGCCCCCCGTTTATAGGGCATAAAAGCGCACGTTTTGGCTAAGACTGTATCATAATGCCGCGAGCAGCGAGGGCCTCCCGTAACGCTAAGTAGGAACGCAAAATGGATGCATCCGCTAGGACGGCACTTAATCCATGCTCATTGAGTGCTTTACAACACTTGGCAGGGTTGTAATCATTCTGCGTTACTACTTAGTACCATCAGTTTCGGACAGTGATCATTGTGGTGCAATACCGTCACCCTGTTGCTCCGCAACCTCAACCACAATGTTGCGTCTTTGTTCGTCAAACTACCCCTCTGTTTACCTCCCCCGCCTCTGTGGTGAATTTCCGTCGTGCCATCGCGCTTTTGCGTCCTTGTGTTTCTTTGCGGTTCACAGCACATCCGGGTTAACCGCAAAGCAGCAAAGAACGCAAAGAACGACATTGTGGTAAATTTGCTTGTTGGTCGCTGAAATACCTTTCGTTGACTTCCGATGTCCGGGGAGTTGAGTTTCGTCGCTTCCAGGCCCCTGCGTTGCTGGGTCCGCGGTATTTTGATTGTAAAATCAGGATTTGTGTCGCCGTACAGCACTAAACCGGCTCTGTTACAGGACATAAAAACGCACGTTTTAGCCAACAACATTGCACGTTTTAGACTAACACCTTGCTTGCCATCCGATCTAAACTATGAATTGAAGGTTGAAGTTCTTCGACGAAAAGGAGGTGAAAAAGAAGTTGCGGCGAAGCCAACCGGTGGTCTATCAGCGGTTCTCATGTCCAAGTGCCTTGGCCGTTTGGCCGGATACGGATGTGACAAAAGATGGGCTGCGAAAATGAAAGATTTTTCGACAGGTTGGCCAATGTGGGCCGACTTGGGTTTTTTCAGGGATCTCTCAACTCCAGATTTGTCAACCGTGCGGTTGGCGTGGAGCGGGAGAGCCAGGTAATTCCTTTTTGAGGAGGCTACAATGAGTAGCAACAAAAGTATCATTTCATCCGTTCCGATGTATCGGGACAAACCGTCGTCCATTCGGCCAATGGACAATCCAAACAGCTCCAATATGGAGCGGAAGGAGTCGTTTATGTTTTCCCATCGTTCACTCGTTTCGCGTGGTTCAGCCATCAGGGTTGCGGTCCCGATCGCTATCGGGACGGCTGCGGCGCTGGCCATGCTATCGGCGGGCAACGCCCGGGCCAATATGATCCAGAACGGTGATTTTTCCGCGAACGCGTCTGACTTTGTAACCTACCCTGGGTACACCAGCTACGGGAACGGTTCGGCCGGAATTACCGGATGGACGGTCGGTTCCACCGGAAACGACGGCATCAACGGACCGGACACAGGATTCTACAGCAACCCGGGAGCAGGCAATTCACCCGAGCCATTTGCTCCGACCAGCACCGCCGGGGTGAGGGATTTTCTTTTCATGCAAAGCACTGGGGCATCCGCTTCTCAGTCCGTGAGCACATCGGCGGGACAGGAATACATGCTTTCCTACGATGCCGCAGCACGGTCCGGCGAAGCCGGCAGCGACGCTATTGAGGTAATCCTCACGGATTTGGTCGGGAACACGCAAATCACCTCCCAATCGCCGGCCATTGCTGACACCGGATTTAACAGCTTTACAGTCAATTTTACCGCACCTTCTGCCTCCACCGCAGTTGAGTTTCTCAACAACAGCTCGTACAGCAGCGGGACAGTCGACGTGTCAAATGTGTCGCTGGCGGCGGTTCCTGAACCGGCCACGCTGGGTGTGTTCGCCATCGGTGGTCTGGGCCTGCTGATGCTCAAACGGCGGAAGGCGGTCTGACGCGGCGGCGGAAAAGGTCGGCGGTACCACCGGCGAAGCCGGTGGCTATGTGCGGCATGGTTGGGGCGTCGGACAACGGCCCCTTGGGGGCGCGGGGTGTCCGCACCCGCCGTTGGTCGGCTGTGCCAAGCCCCGCCGTGCGGGGTTTCGGGCTTGCGGTTCTTCGTATTGAGGATCGCCGTCTACGGATGACAACGGGAGGGCCGGTGAGATTATGTCTCTCGGCCTTCCCTCTTCCCGACAGGCGGGACTGAAGGCTGAAAACTGAAATCTTTGCACTGGACACTGGAACAAGGAGTTTTTTATGAAACGTAAAGATGGTTTTACCCTTGTGGAATTGCTTGTGGTGATTTCAATCATAGCTATTCTGATAGCACTGTTGCTGCCAGCACTGGCTAAAGCTCGCTCGCTGGCGCAGTCGGTCGCGTGTGAGTCCAACCTGCGCCAGATTGGCATCGGTGTGCAGGAGTACGCGCAGGAGTATCAGGATGCGATCCTCCCTGCAGGATATACGGATGGAAACACGTACGGCGGAACCGATTGGTGGCCCGCCATCATGATCCAGGCTGGCATCGCGCCAAGCCCGGGGAATAATCTGGCCGCCGGAGCCGCCCAGTCCACCATGTTTGTGGACCCCGCGCTGCCAAGCTCTGCTGTCTCGGTGGTTGACGGAAACGGGACGCTGGTCAGTGGCAGTTCCGGACCCGCTGACTGGAATGGTGACGCCACGCTGCGCATGCAAACGCAGATCGCCCCCAGTCAGATGACCGTTGATTGCTCTTACGGCATTAACGCGGGTTACTGGGAAATGAACCCAAACAATCCGTACGGTAACTGGGGGGCAGGCTACAATACCTGCTCGCCAACGTACGCGCTTGTGGACCAAAACGCGACCGGCGGATGGAACAGTTCGGGCTACAAGATGAACAGAGTGACGGATCCCGACGAAATGTGTTTTATTTACGATGGCATGTGGATGGCACCGTATAACTTTGAGTCTCCTGCGGGCCTAGGTGCGAACGCGGCAGCAAATGTTTACGTTTATGGCCGACACAATCGCCCATCTACTGCGGGAATTACTGATCAGGTCGGGGACGTCAATGTCTGCATGTTGAGCGGCCGCGTGGCTCAATACACGGACGGGCAACTCCCCACCACGATCAACACCCGCATAGGCGGGATGATTTTCAACAGCGGTCCGGGCTGGAACATGATGCCGACCTTCAACCTTCAAAGGATTGAGGAAATCGGCCCGTAACGATGGTCCTTGGTGACACTGCATGTTGGCGTGGCAACCAAGCGATCCGCCAAATACTCGATGGCCTTTACTTTTCGAGGGGTCACGATTGTCCCGATGCGGCGCGGTTCAAGTTCTCCACCTTAATAGTCACAACAGAGCCGCTCCGGGCTGGCTGGTTCCCGGAAATACGCCAAGGAAGCATCCCGTGGCCCATTGAGTATATTCCGCGAGCGTTCGCGTTGGCCTGATCCGTGCGAAAACTTGGTACTTCCCGGTATTCTCTTTGGCCGCCAATGGGATGGCTTCGATTCGTTCCGATGGGCCTGACGCACCCCAAATCACGCTACCACGTAAAAGGATATTAAGTATAAAATGGTAACGCAAAAACTTAGCCGCACCCATTGGCTTCCCGAGGTAATCTGCTCGGCGGCTGTTGGAGTCTTTGTCGTAACTCTGCTCTCGCTGCCGCCGGTTAGAACCAGTAAACCGAACCGGGATCAGGCCCACGCGAAAGAAGATATAGCCGCCTCGGCGTTACCAACAAATCACCCCATGGAACCGGTGAGGGCAGGGCCGGATACCTGGGGTGCTATCGACGCCTTGGGCCGCGTGCTACCACATTACCGCCAGTGTGGGCCGCCGCGCAAAAATAAATCCGTCGGCATTTTCTATTTTACGTGGAACAACCACCCGGCCTGCCGAACAGTCAACGGCAAAAGGCAATACTACCTTTACAATAATGATAAAATAATTAGGCGGCGGGGCTACAAAAGGGACTGGTATATTATTGGCCCTGTGAATACGTGGCACTGGTGGGGAGAACCGCTCTTTGGATACTACCGCAGCAGTGATCCGTGGGTGCTCAAGGAACATGTCGTGATGCTTGGCGACGCTGGGGTAAACACGCTTATTTTGGACAACACCAATGGAGTGGTATACCCGAATACGCAAGCAGCGCTATTTAGGGCACTTGCGGAGATGCAAAAACTTGGGACGCGCGTTCCAAAGTTCACTTGCTTTACTGGGCTTGGCGCGTGGAATTCCCAGTTTCGGAATATTTACACCAAAGGAATCGCGAAACGATTTTGGTACCGGTGGGGAGGAAGGCCGCTGATGCTCGTAAACCACAAGGTCGGCACTTTGCCGAAGGATATCCGAAGGTTTTTCACGCTGCGACGTTGTTGGGCTGCCGAGTTCCCGTACAAACGTGACGTCCAACCGTGGTTCGGCAATGGCAAAAATAAATGGACCTGGATCGCATATTACCCGCAGCCTTGCGGCTGGCATGTCAGTCCGCAGTTGCCGGAGGAAATCAGTGTTGCTGCGGGTGGCTGGGCGGTCTCGGATATGGCACGAGACTACCACGATGGCTACCTACCTCCACGGCGCGATCAGAACCCGGACCGGGGGGTCTGTTTTGCGGAACAATGGCACCACGCGCTCAAAAGAGACCCGGCGTTCATATTCGTGACCAGTTGGAATGAATGGACCGCTGAGTCATGGTACAACGCGTCATGGGCGACCCCGCCATCCCCGATGGGGCACTTCCGAATGGTCGGGCACAGGACAAAAACAGATCAGCCAATATATATCGACGGTTTTGATGAGGAGTACTCGCGTGACATCGAGCCTATGAAGGGTGGCTTCGGGGATGACTATTACTACCAACTTGTGGCCAACATTCGCCGGTACAAGGGCGTTCATCCTTTATCGCCCATTCATCGCACCACCATCCATATCATGAAACCCTTTGCGCAATGGCAAAATGTCAGCCCGCTATTTGTCAACAATGTCGGTCTGGCAGTGCATCGGGATTATCAGGGCTGGGGCAACGGGCCGGTGCTGCCAGTCTACAAGAATAACACTGGCCGCAACGATATTGCCGGGGCGAAGGTCTGCTATGACGCCAAAAACATTTACTTTTGGGTGCGAACGCGCAAAGCGATCACCAGTTGGAAAGACCCGAACTGGATGCTGCTGTTCCTAAACTCCACAGGTAATCCCCATAAGGGTTGGCTGGGTTACAATTACGTCATTGATCGCAAGGTGCTCAATGATCATACCACCACACTGCAGAGAAATATCGGCGGCCAATATCAATGGAAGACCGTCGGCACGGTACAATACCGCGTGAAAGGCGATCAGATGGAAGTGGCGGTGCCGCGGAAACTACTGGGGCTGGCGGGCAAGTTGCCGCCGGATATTCACTTCAAATGGGCGGACAACATTCAGCAGACCGGCCAGTGGAGCGATTTTTATCTCAACGGCGATTGTGCCCCGCCGTTCCGATTCTATTATCGAGCTAAATTCCGTTCGCGGGCACCCCACGGCTAGGGAAGTGTGAATGAATGTAAAGCGCTATTTACTTCTTGAAAAAGCGACCGGGCAGGACGCCTCGGCGGTCGGGCTGGCGATGGCGGACACCGTAGCTACCATTGTCCATGAGGGGACGTGTCCACCAAGCCCATTGATTTCTATGCCTGCTATGAGGTCAGTGCCCTGCGGGCGTTCGGGCAGGCCTAACAGGATGTATCCCAAGGAGCAAATGTAAATGTGTGTTGAATGCGTTAACAAAGATTTCGGGATCTCCGTAAGGCGCTTGGTCCGGCGTGAGTTTCTAAAAGTCGTGGCCTCCTCAGTGGCAGTGGCGGCGACGGCGCAGGTGGTGCCGCGTGAGGCCTATGGCGAGGGGAAATATCCAAGTGGGCAGTCCGCATTGACTTCCATGAAAGTAGAACGTATTGCCCGGCTTGCGCCGCTGGGATATCAATCGAAACCTGCAAATTCCAATTCTGCAACCAAGTGGGTGCAGGTAGACTTGCGGCGGCCGATCATGATCGATCAGATCAAACTCATGCCGATGCTCATGAATTACAGTTATGCCGCCGCCGGGTTTCCACGGCGGTTCAGAATTGAAGCCTCGGATGACGTGGAATTCTCGGTGCGCAAAATAATTGCCGATCACACCAAGGCGGACTATCCGTCGCCGGGTGACAAGGTTGCGATATTTTCCGGCAACGGTGTCAGCGGGCGCTATGTGCGTCTGACCGCCACGCTGCTGA
>JAJYGE010000451.1 GCA_021785155.1 Planctomycetota bacterium | reverse complement strand
CAACCCCATTGGTCGCCTGATTATAAACCATGGCCGCGCCGCAGGCGTGGATATGAGCAATGTTGTCATGGCTGAATATGACGGCGTTGGCCGCAAGGATCGCATCGGATTGAACTTCACGGAAGTTGGCACCAGCGTGCGGGCGTCGGTGACCATGTATGATCGCGGCCACTCGGCGGCCATGAATATGCAGCCGGGCATGATTGATTTTAAAAGCATATTCAAGAAAGGTGTGCGGTGGTTACATACCGGCGGAATATTTACCGCCCTTTCTGATGGCACCGCCGGTGTGGTTGCCGAAGCGCTCAAAGCCGCGAAAAATTCCGGCACGATTGTTTCCTATGATCTGAATTTCCGGTCCAAACTCTGGAGCAGCAAAAAAGCCCAAAGCGTCACCGCCAATCTGATAAATAACGTCGATGTATTAATTGGCAATGAAGAAGATTTCCAGAAAGTTCTGGGCTTTGAAGTACCGGGTGTCGATGAAAATCTTTCAGATCTCAACACCGGTGCGTATGAAAAGATGGTCGAGCAGGTTGTGAAGAAATATCCCAATATTAAAGCCGTGGGCACAACGTTGCGTGAGGTAAAATCCGGACTGGTCAATAACTGGTCCGCTATTTTGTGGCTGGAAGGCAAGTTCTATCACAGCCGACGCCATGAAGGCTTGGAAATTGAAGATCGGGTTGGCGGTGGCGACGGATTTTGCTCCGGATTGGCCTATGGACTGCTCACGGCCATGAGTCCGCAGGACGCTGTTGACCTGGGAACCGCCCATGGCGCACTGCTGCAAAGCACCCGTGGCGATACCAGTCAGATCAACCTTTCCGAGCTGATGCACGTATTTAATGGTGGCAGCGCCCGGATTATCCGTTAATGGCCGCGTGGTCCATGGGGATAATATGGCAGACAGTCTGCGGAGCGGCGTGATAGCGTTGCGTTTTGGCTTGGGATAACGCGACGCTGGGCCGCGCTTCGCTTAGAATCAGAGGCAATGGATTTGACCAATAAAGACTCTGCTCTACGCGCTTCGACGATGCTCTGGCTTTCGTTGCTTACGCCGTTATGCCTGACCTTGGCTTTTCCCCCTTTTTATCTCTGGCCGCTGGCCCTGATAGCCTTGGCACCATTGTCCATTTGCGCGTTGCGTGGCAAAACCGGATGGCGCTGGTGGGCGTGGTATTATCTGCTGGGATACATCTATTTTGCGGTTAATTTATATTGGCTGATCATCGTTACGCTTCCAGGTTATGTGGTGCTGTGCTTCTATCTGGCCCTGATTTTTCCACTTTTTGTCCTGGTTCTCCGCGTGCTGGCCAAAGATCTGAAAATTCCCGCCATCATCGCTGTACCTGTGGCGTGGACCGTGCTGGAATTCTTGCGTGGCACACTGTTTACCGGATTCCCATGGTTCAGCCTGGGCGTGGCTCTGGCACCGGCGACACTGCTGCTGCAATCGGCTGATCTTTTCGGTATGTATGGCTTGACATTTCTGGCGGGGATTTCCGCCGGGGCCATTACCGATGCCGCGCGCACGGGACAGACCCCGCGGTGGATTTCTCCGGTTGCGGCAGTTCTGGTTCTTCTGGCGGCAAGCTTTTATGGATTCTATCGACTTTCGCAACCGCTGAACCCGGACGGCCCGAAAATTGCCGTCATCCAGCGCTACATACCACAGAATATCAAAAATTCCCCCGACACCACGCAGGAAAAAACGATGGTCAATAAATACTTCGCCATGTCCCGGCGGGCTGCGGCGCAGCATCCAGATTTGATCGCGTGGCCGGAAACATCCGTTCCCGGCTTTTTGAACTCCGCGTGGCTTAGCCAAAGCCCGGATGAATTTTCCCGCGCCGGGCGGCATCTGCTGGAAGCGGATCAACATTTCGCCTTGCAGCTTGGCCGCTTTTCCATGCGCCACGATGTCAATTTGCTGGTGGGTTCCAGCGCCATTCATTTCACAGCCACTGGCAAAACGCGAAAAATGCAGAATATTGCGGTACTTTTCACCCCCACTGCGGGGGAACTACCACGGTACTATGCCAAGAGACACTTGGTGCCTTTTGGCGAATATGTCCCGTTCAAAAAAAGCTGGCCGGCATTGCATCGCTTCTTATTGGGTCTTACCCCCTTCGGCCCTAATGATGATTATTCATTAACGCCGGGAGATAGCTGGAGCCGCTTTACACTCACGGCGGAAAAAAACACCTGGCGATTTGCCGTGCCGATCTGCTATGAAGATGTCATGTCACATCCAGCACGAATGTTTGCGCGCGTGCGAAATGGCAAAAAGGGCGTAGAGTTTCTCATGAGTATCAGCAATGACGGCTGGTATGACAGCCGACCTGAATTGCAGCAGCATCTCCAATCAGATCAGTTGCGTGCGGTGGAAAATCGCGTACCCATTGCGCGGTGCGTTAATGGCGGATATTGTGGATTCGTTAATTCCGACGGGCAGATTATCAAGCTGGTAACAAACCATGGTCACAGTGCCTTTGTCCGGGGAATCGCCGTGGCCCGATTGCCGCTGGATTCAAGAATTACATTGTTTTCCCGCATGGGGAATATCTTTTCGCGGTTGCTGGTTATACTAACCATCGCGGCGCTGGTACTGGGGCTGGCCAAGCGGTTTTATCTCCGCGACCAGCAGACACTGCGGGACAGGACTTCTCCAGATGCCCGGGCCAGAGACGAATAAATTTGCTTGACGGAGTACGGCTTATGCGGAGCGCAAAGAACATGGGCGGATATCTTGAAAAAGTTTCCAGAGCTGCGGTGATTTCCATTATCACGCCGCTGGCTTTAGGACTTGGCGGTTGTGCCGCGACGGCAACATCCACGGTTCCGCCGACAATTCATTTGCAAGGACCCGCGGCTGTGTTGCGTGCGGGCTTTGCCAACCCGGATGCCGGAATTCGCGCTATTACACTTGAAAGCCTCAAACATCTGCACCGCCCGTTGGCACAACAATTGGTAAAGCGCGGCTTGTCTGATCCTTCGCCGATGGTGGAATATACCGCTGCGATGGTGGCGGGCAATCAGAAGATGACGGCGTTGAAAAAGCAACTCATCCATTTGGCGCACAGCCCGACCATCAGCGTGCGGCCTGCGGCGATTTATGCGCTGGCTCGGATAGGTGATAACACCTATATGAACACATTACCCAAGATGCTAAGTTCCAAAGACCCCATTGTTCGGGCGAATACCGCATTCGTGCTGGGGCGGTTGGGAGATAAATCCGCCATTCAATTGCTGCTTACCGATGCCAGCGATCGCAGCCACGCCGTTAAACTTGCCGTTACTTCCGCACTGGCCCGACTGGGATACCGCCGGGCGGTAAATTCCATTGTCGCTTTAAGCTTAAGCCCTTATGCCGGCAATCATCTGGCGGCCTTATCCACCTGCCGCACACTGCAAAATCCAATTGCCGTTAATGTGCTGCTGGCGGGCCTGAAAGATCCGTCACCGCCGGCGCAGCTGATCGCCGCGCGCGGTTTAGGGCAGCGCGGCAGCACGTTGGGAGAAAAGCTGGCGGTGGAGGCATCCAAAAGCCCAAATTCACACCTTCGCGCATTGGCCGCCTTGGCCTTGGGGGCCATTCCCGTTTCCTCCAACGCGGAAAAGCTTGAAACAATGCTCACGGATCCCAACCCACGCGTGCGCGTCGCCGCCGCATCGGGATTGATTCACCTGCACATGCTGGCGCAAATAGCCCTGCACGGCAAGCCTTAATAAGGAAAACATCATGGACATAAAACGAAACGGCTCACTGCCATCGGCCAAGGGACCGGCAGAATGGTTTACCGGGGCAGTGCGGATTGACTCGCCGTTTAAGGGCGGCGATCCCGCGCGTGTAGGCGGCGCAATAGTTACATTTGAACCCGGCGCCCGGACCGCGTGGCACACACATCCGCTGGGGCAAACGCTGATCGTGACGGCGGGTTGCGGACGCGCGCAACGCGAAGGCGGGGCGATTGAAGCAGTCCACCCCGGCGATATTGTGTGGTTCGCCCCGGGCGAAAAACATTGGCACGGTGCCGCCACCACCACGGCCATGACACATATCGCCATCGCCGAAGCTCTCAATGGCAAGGTCGTCGACTGGCTGGAAAAAGTCAGCGATGAACAATATCTGGGATAAAAGGTCATGTTGACCCTCCCGGTTCAGCATCAGGTGACTGGTCTCGGTCATTACCGGCCAAGTGGTAATAAGCGGCTCATTTAAGTTTATCCGCCAATTGTTTGATGAGCTTTTTAATGTGCCGGGCGAGTTGATCGAGATCCTGCTGACCGGCCATGCCTTCGGGGATGATGGTGACGAGTTTTTCACCCTTACGTTTGGCGACATGAAGTTTCAGCGATGGCTGGCCCTTGGGTCCAAAGGAACTGGCTTCCACGGAGACGTCTCGAATCTGCTTCCAGAAATATCGCCTCCCGCGCACGTTGATGCAGTCATTTTGCACCACCGCCATACAGCCCAGCGAACTATTAAGCATCAGAAACATCTGAATCACGCCGGCCAGCAGCATAATCGGGCCGATGATGTAGGCTGCGTGCGGGTCCGCCAGATGAAACCAGAGCGGACGGAATATCAGCAACATGGCAAACGCGGCTGTTACCATCGCTACCAGTACCGACATGCCAACGCGAAACTTGAGCCAGAACGTAATAACCGGGCGATAAATAAATATCTTCTTGTTGTCGATGCGCCAAAACTTCCAATTGGCGTCTTTCCTGTTCTCACCCATGGGTCATACGATCCTTCCAGATGCTGCGTAAAGGCCGAAACATTATCAGACTTATACCAGCCGCCGGAAGTAATTCTAGGTGAATGCGGCGCGATCAGCAAGGAAAACCCCGCGTTGCGTCAATGGTGCCAGGTAAGTGCAAATAAAGAGGCCTGAGCCACCACGGGTGGATTTTTACTGAAGCCAACCCGCATAGTACGGTCATGCTGTTTAACAAGTTGCAGCGTAACCCGGTGGGCTTTAAGTTTGGCAAGCACCTGTTGATCGAAATGAGGAATTGGTTTATAACCAAAATGAATGATCCAAATTCGCCGCGACGACGGCTCAATCGCACCGGGAGACAGAGGAACGCCGGTTTTATAAGCATGGCGTTGCGTATGAAAATACCAGGCGATTTCCGACGCAAATAAATCAGGCTTATGATTGACGATAATAATTTCAGTATTTTTGCCGGCATGGTTGAAAACAGACCGGGTTAAATTACGCACCATTCTTGGTCCAGGCCCAACCCATGGATGATCAATATCCAAGCCGACACATATTGCGACTAAAACCAGCATCGACGCAACGACGCCGCCTGTTACCGCCCGCCACACCGCAAGCGAATGACTCTTACGCATTATCATTGCTGCGATGGTGAGAGCACCGATGGATGATAGCAGCATAATAGATGGAACCAGATGCTGCTGCACACGGGAACTTGTTCCATAAGGGTACGCGCGAACCAGCGCGGCGAAAAATGTCAGGGCAAATGGAGCCGTCAGCAGCACAAATTCCGCCCGCCGGCATTTATGCCATAAACGCCAGGCCCCGACGATGCACAAAGGCGTAATAAGAAGTGCGATTCCCTTTTTTCCGCCCAGTGGATAACTCATCATGTTCGAGACGTGGGCCTGGATCAACCATCCAAAAATATGCCAATTCAGCGGCGGAAACGCATTTCTCCAATACACATCCATACCGGCTTTGGTATGGTGCATCTGACCGAGCATAAAACCGAAAAACAAAATTGCGAAAACACCCAACGTCAGAACGTTGAATCCGACAAAGAGCCATCGACACGTTTTATTGGAATCTTTGATCTGCCTGATCAAAAGTGCCATACTCACCGCCGCCGCCATGAAAATAGCGGGAAATGAAAAAAACAATGCCAGAGGCGTGAAGAGTATCAGATAGATCAGCGGTTTGGCATCTTTGGGTCGTCGCAACGCCCAAAACCCCATTCCCACATAGCTCATAGCCACCAGCAGATCGGTGGAATAGGGTTTAAAGTCCGTGCTGTAGCGCACGGTGGCCAGTGAACAAGCCAGCATGGCCGTGGCGATCACCCCCACCCGTCGCCCGGCCACCCGATGAAAAATCGGCCACGCGATAAGCACAGCGGCTACTCCGCAGAGAAGCGGAAAAAAGCGAAGCGTTAGCGCCGAGGTTCCCGCCACCGAGGTCATAAGTTTGGAAACCCACAGAAAACCAATAGGGCAAACCTGCGTATGGCCCAGGGGTTGCAGTAATTGCCGGTAATTGCGAGTAATGATATTCATGCCCAGGGAGGCTTCATCACCCCATACCGGAAACCGCAGCACATAATCAATAAGTCGCCACGCAATTCCCGCAACCAGTGCCGCCATCAACCAGAATCGCCACCTGCGAAACAGATTTTCAGAAATTGGCGACGGCGTTTTCATGCGTATCGGTTCTCAGGAGCAGCCCAGCGAATCACCGCAATTCAGGCATTTGTAGCAACTTCCATTACGCACGGTGATGCTGCCACACTTGCAAACCGGAGCATCACCCATCAAGGTGGCCATTTGCTGCGAAAGAGCACTGGCGGAAGAGGCTTTTTCAGGTACCATCCGACCTGCCGCGGGACGGCCAGCGCCGGTTGTTGCCCGGTTGGCCGCAGCCTGCAAGCCTGATGACGCAGCAAGATCACTGGGAGCATCTTCCATGCGGTTATGGTGGCCATTGCCTTTTCCGTTGCCATTGCCATTACCGCTGGCCTTGGCCACGGTGGCGGGCGGCGCAATCTGTGCAACAGGTTCCAAGACCATGGCAAGAGGTTCTTGAGCAGGGGCAGCATTGGCGTGTTGCCGCCGGGGGGAATTGGCGTCACGATACCCCGCAATAAACTGCATGCCCAGCCAGCGTACCAGATAATCAATGGGGCTTTTAGCAATGGGAATATCCGCATTGGTGGTCATACCCGCCGGTTCAAACCTCATGTGTTCAAACTTGCGGACAATAGCCTCCAGCGGAACACCATATTGCAAATTCAGGGACACCAGCGTGGCAATGGTGTCCATCAAGCCACCGACGGTGCTGCCCTGCTTGGCCATGGTGATAAACACTTCACCGGGGCTGTTGTCATCAAAAAGACCGCAGGTGAGATACCCCTCATGGCCGGCGATATCAAATTTATGTGTGATGCTGTTGCGCGTGTCCGGCAGGCGGCGGCGCAGCGGGCGATGCACTACTTTTTCGACAATGCGTTCAACAACCTTGGATCCGCCGGTGGAGCCGGTTTCAAGCGTACCGGCGGCCACGGTTCCATCCCCTAATAACGATGGACTGGGGTCTCCACAAGTGGTGCAGGCCGCCGCTGCTTCAACTTTCAGAGCGTCGATATCCGCATCGTCGGATGCATCATCATCCGATGTGGAATTCAGAGGTTGACTTAATTTGGAGCCATCGCGGTACAAGGCTACGGCTTTGAGACTTAGCTGCCAGCTTTCCCGATACGCTTCTTCAATATCGCCAATACCCACTTCGTTAGGCAGGTTGATGGTTTTGCTGATGGCTCCGCTGATAAACGGCTGGGCTGCGGCCATCATGCGGATGTGGCCCATGTGATGAATAAAGCGTTTGCCTTTGCGGCCACAGCGATTGGCACAATCAAAGACCGACAAATGCTCGGGCTTAATATGTGCAGCGCCTTCAATGGTTTGTGAACCGCAGATGACATCGCTGGCTTCGCGAATCTGCCGCTTGGTAAAGCCCAACGCCCGCAGCAGATTAAAATTAGGCTGCTGCCATTGCTGGGTGGTAAAGCCAAGGCGGGTTAAGGCCGCCTCGCCGAGAGTCCAGGTAGAAAAGGCGAAGGCCAGCTCGAAAACAGAAGGCAGGCATGCCTCTATTTTTGCCAGTTCTTCATCCGTGAAGCCCTTCGCCTTAAGGGAGTCGATATTGATGTGCGGGGCACCTTGCAGAGTCAATGTGCCCATCACATACGTTAGCATGTCTTTAATCTGATCCGGTGAATAGCCCATATTCCGCAATGCCGGCTCAATGGACTGATTAGCAATTTTAAAATAGCCACCGCCGGCAAGCTTCTTAAACTTCACCAGGGCAAAATCAGGCTCTACGCCCGTGGTATCACAATCCATCAGCAGGCCGATGGTGCCGGTGGGGGCGATGACCGTGGTTTGGGCATTGCGATAGCCATGTTTTTCACCAAGCGTAACGGCCCGATCCCACGCCTCGCGGCAGGCCTGCAGCAGTGCGGGATCAAGCGTGGAATGGGTGCCAAATTGAGCGGCGTCGATTTCCACGGGTTTCACCGAAAGTCCGTCATATTGCCCCGAAGCATACGCGGCGGCGCGATGGTTACGCATCACCCGCAACATGTCTTCTCTGTTGGGATGAAAGCCGGGAAAGGCCCCGTGTTCGCGTGCCATTTCCGCGGAAATAGCATAAGATTCAGCGGTCATTAAAGCTGTGATGGCACCGCAAACGGCTCTGGCCTGATCGCTGTCATACGCAATACCACCGACCATCAACATTGTTCCGATGTTGGCGTAACCGAGGCCCAGCGTGCGGTATTCATAGCTCAAGCGGGCAATTTCACGGCTGGGATAAGCCGCCATGAGCACTGAAATTTCCAGTACGATCGTCCAGAGCCGACAGGCGTGCTGAAAGCCTTCAATATCAAATTTTCCCGTTGTGGCATCAAAGAATTTCATGAGATTAATTGAAGCCAGATTGCAGGCGGTGTTGTCCAGAAACATATATTCGCTGCACGGGTTGCTGGCATTAATGCGGCCACTTTGTGGGCAGGTGTGCCATTGGTTGATGGTATCATCATATTGCACGCCAGGGTCCGCACAGCGCCAGGCCGCAAAGGCCACTTCCTGCCAAAGCTTACGGGCTTTGAGGGTTTTGTGGATTTTGCCATCGGTGCGGCGGATGAGGTTCCAATCAGAATCTTTTTCCACCGCATCGATAAATTTATTCGATACGCGAACCGAATTATTGGAATTCTGGCCGGAAACCGTGGAATAAGCTTCGCCGTTAAAATCATAATCCAGCTTAAGCTTGAGGCTTTTCGCCAATTCCTGCTGCTCTTTAGGCAGGTGCTTAAGGCCTTCAACCATCGCGGCAACTTTGATTTCTTCGCGAACTTTCCAGTTTACAAATTCTTCAATATCCGGGTGATCCAGATCCAGGCATACCATTTTTGCAGCCCGGCGCGTGGTACCACCGGATTTAATGGCTCCTGCCGCCCGATCACCAATACGCAGGAAGCTCATGAGGCCGGAAGATTTTCCGCCGCCGGAAAGCGATTCATTTTCGCCACGAAGTTTGGAAAAATTACTGCCCGTGCCCGAGCCATACTTAAACAGCCGCGCCTCACGTACCCACAGGTCCATAATGCCGCCATCATTGACTAAATCATCGCTGACGCTCTGAATAAAGCAGGCGTGCGGTTGCGGATGCGTATAAGCATCGGTGGATTGTTCCAATTGGTGCGTTTTGGGGTTGACATACCAATGTCCCTGGGACGGGCCGGTAAGACCATAGGCATAATGCAAGCCGGTGTTGAACCATTGCGGCGAATTGGGTGCGGCCTTTTGGGTCAGCAGCATGTGGGCAAGTTCATCATAAAACGCCTGTCCGTCCTGCTTGGAATCAAAGTAGCCATATTCCTGTCCCCAGTGTGTCCAGCAGCCAGCCAGGCGATGAACAACCTGCTTGACCGAGGTTTCCGGGCCATGCTTTGGTTTGCCATTGGCATCAAGCACCGGTTTGCCCTGGGCATCGATTTGCGGAATGCCGGCTTTGCGGAAATATTTGCTGACCATGATGTCGGTCGCCAATTGTGACCAGTCAGCGGGAATTTCCGCATCCTTCATTTCAAAAACCACCGAGCCGTCCACATTGGAAATTTTGCTGGTGCGTTTGTTGAATTTGATCGTGGAGTAAATGTCCACGCCTGCTTTGGTAAACCGACGATTGATTTTCATAGCCTTAACTCCTGCTTCCGTGCGATTAAATTTGCCGGCGACGTCCCATCCTGCGGCGTCGCCGGCCACTCCATGAAAGCCCCGGCTTTCCGTGGCCGGCGGCATAGCCTGTTA
Organism: Planctomycetota bacterium; assembly: GCA_021785155.1. The sequence continues at coordinate 304 of JAJYGE010000451.1, read as the reverse complement.
AGCGGGTCGGCGCAACGTAAGGCCGAACCGCTTATTTTTCCGCTAATCAACTTTAGGCAATGTCAGCCCGGGTTGATCCTGATACTTCCCCTGTTTATCCGCGTAACTGATATTGCAAACCTTTTCCCCGCGGAGAAAAATAATCTGAGCGATTCCCTCATTGGCGTAAATTTTTGCCGGCAGCGGGGTGGTATTGGAAATTTCAATGGTGACGCGGCCTTTCCATTCCGGTTCCAGCGGCGTGACATTGACAATAATACCGCAGCGGGCATACGTGCTTTTGCCGACACAAATGGCCAGCACA
>JAJYGE010000548.1 GCA_021785155.1 Planctomycetota bacterium | reverse complement strand
GTTAGCCGACATAATTCGCCAGCGCCTGGGAATTCAAACCGAACTTCCCGCAGGACTGGACATTATGGCCGAAGCGATGCCGAAATCTGATCGCAAAACCATGCTGCAGATGTACGATATTCTGCAGGTGCTGCGGCAGGACAATGTGCTTCTGGCGGCCCCGATCGGAATTGTGCAGCAGTAATATGACACAGCTACGGTCGGTACAAATCGGCAAATTTATTCCCGGCGCTTGCCAGCGGGCGCAGTTTGCCTATCCTTGAGGAGGTTTAGAGGAGTAGGTTGTGACTGAATCCCAGATGCCGTTGTTAAAAACATGCTTTTATGATTTCCATGTACGTCAAGGTGCCAAAATGGTGGATTTTGGCGGATGGGCCATGCCGTTGTTATATCGCGGCATTATTGCCGAGCATGAGCAGACGCGAAAATCCGCATCCGTGTTTGATGTATCGCATATGGGGCGTCTGCAATTTTCCGGCCCCGATGCGCAGCGCTTTTTGCAGCATATCTGTACACGAGATCTGGCGAAAGCAGTGGTGGGGCAATCGCTTTACAGCCTGATCTGCAACCAGAATGGCGGCGTGCTGGATGATGTCATTGTCTCACGGTTTGATAAGCACTGGCTCATGGTATGCAATGCCTCCAACCGCATCAAACTTCTGGAATGGTTCAAGACCAACAACACCGGATTCGACTATCAACTGAAGGACGAAACACAGCAGACGGCCATGATAGCGATTCAAGGTCCGAAGGCTGTCGCCGTCCTGGATGATCTTCTTCCTGAGCCGGTATCAACCCTGAAACGCTATCATTTCATTACGCAGAGTTATATGTTCGCCAAATTCACCATTTTTCGCAGTGGTTATACCGGGGAGGACGGCGTGGAAATTATCTGCGGGTCGACCATTGCGCAGATGGCATTGAACATGCTATTCAAGCCGGGTCGCGATGTCAGCAATGCGCCGCTGCAACCGGCCGGACTGGGATCGCGTGATACACTGCGCATGGAGGCGGGCATGCCCTTGTATGGCCACGAACTGAATGTTGATATTGATCCCATCTCGGCCGGCCTGCAATGGGCGGTGTCGGAGGAAAAACAGTTTATCGGTTCGTCGGCGCTGACCGAGATACGGCGTAAAGGACCAGTACGGCGGCTGGTCGGATTAGCAGTGGAAGGCCCACGCATCGCCCGGCAGGGAATGACACTGTGGGCGGGATCACGGGAAGTGGGGGCGGTCACCAGTGGTGCCAGCAGTCCCACATTGGGGCGGGTCATTGCCATGGCTTATGTGCAGGCGGATGTTGCCAAGGAAGGCAGTATCCTGGATGTTGACCTGCGCGGTACGCGCACGGCTGCAACGGTGGTAAAGTTGCCATTTTATAAATTTGGGCAGTCACATGGATAAGAAGCAACCGCAGCGCTTTGAAATTGATTTGGTTAAAGAGTTTCGTTTTGAAGCGGCACATCGGCTGCCACGCGTGCCGGCGGATCATAAATGCGCGCGGTTACATGGACATTCGTTTCGTATTGAGGTGCATGTTTCCGGGACGGTAAACCCGGAAACCGGCTGGCTGATGGATTTCTCGGACCTGCAGCAGGCCTTTTCCCCGCTGATGGATCAACTGGATCATCATTATCTTAATGATATTCCGGGTCTTGAGAATCCAACCAGCGAAAATCTCGCGCGTTGGATTTGGCTCCGCCTGAAGGTCCGGTTGCCGCAGTTGGCAAAAATTATAGTGCATGAAACGTGCACGAGCCGGTGCATTTATCGCGGAACTGAAAAATAGGGATGCGGGAGGTATTCGCTTGGCGGAATCCTCCGTATTTACTAAAATGAGCGGTTTGAGGTTGCCTGTGGCCATGGCTGCGGGACAATCCAACGCGGATGCGAGGCGTTAAGGGCGTTATTATTCCGCGGCGGCGCGGGTTTCAGTCGCTGGCCGTGGGGAGGATTTGTTTTTGGCTTTGAATGGAAAAGGTGTATCAGTGACAACTTTGGTTGGCCCGCAACAGAAAATTGATCCTTCTCCCTCGCAAATGATGGATTGGTACCGACAAATGGTACTGATCCGGGCGTTTGAATTGCGGTGCGCGCAATCGTATCAACAGCAGAAAGTCGGCGGATTTTGCCATTTATATGTCGGGCAGGAAGCGGTGGCGGTGGGCAGCATCGCGGCGGTTCGTCCGTCGGATTATGTCATAACCGCATACCGGGATCATGGCCACGCCATTGCGCGGGGGATGGATATTCATCCATTATTTGCCGAGTTATATGGAAAAAAGACCGGCTGTTCGCATGGCAAGGGCGGTTCCATGCACTTTTTTGACGCCGCGAAGAACTTCTTCGGCGGTCATGCGATCGTAGGAGCGCACATTCCTCTGGCGACGGGGCTGGGTTGGGCCGCTAAATACCGGAAGGAAGACCGTGTTGTATTGTGTTATTTCGGTGATGGAGCCATGAATCAAGGGGCGTTTCATGAAGCGCTGAATCTGGCGGGCCTCTTTAAGCTGCCGATTATTTTTATTGTGGAAAATAATGGTTACGGCATGGGCACACACCTGCACCGCGCTTCGGCCGTCACGGATCTGAAATTGCGCACCGGCGATGCTTACGGAATTCCGGGAAAAGATGTTGATGGCATGGACTGTGTGGCGATGTACCGGATGATGGTGTCGGCGGCGGAATATTGCCGCAAGGGAAATGGCTCCATTTTTCTGGATGTTAAAACGTATCGCTATCGTGGTCACAGCATGTCCGATCCCCAGAAATACCGCACGAAAGAAGAAGTTGCCCAATATCAGGAACACGACCCGATCGGACGGCTGGAAAAACAACTCAAAGACCTGCATATTCTGGACGAGAAAAAAGTAACGCAAATAAGTGATGAAATTCATGCCCGGGTGGAAACAGCGCACGAACAAGCGGACGCGGATCCATTTCCGGATGCCGCTGACGTATGGTCGGATATTTATGCCAATCCATTTGGTAGCTACAAATTGTGACAAATCCGTGTCATTAGTCCGCGCCGGTGGGGATTGGAAGTCGCCCGATTAACTGAAGTATCGAGGAATGAAAGTTATGCCCGAAATTCAAATGCGTGAAGCACTTAATCAAGCCATGTGCGAAGAAATGCAGCGTGATCCTGATGTATTTCTCATCGGTGAAGAAGTTGCGGAATATGATGGTGCCTATAAAGTATCACAGGGGATGCTGGCTAAGTTCGGCCCGATGCGCGTCGTCGATGCGCCGATTTCTGAAACCGGCTTCGCCGGCCTTGGCGTTGGTGCCGCCATGGTGGGTATGCGACCGATTATTGAATTTATGACCTTTTCCTTTTCTCTGGTAGCCTTTGACCAGGTAGTAAATAATGCTCCCAAAATCCGGCACATGTCCGGAGGACAATTAAAAGTTCCCATTGTGTTTCGGGGAATATCCGGGCCGGGGCAACAATTGGGAGCCACGCATTCCTGGACGGTTGATGCCTTGTACACCCACGTTCCTGGATTGAAGGTGGTATGCCCAACGACCGCTTATGATGCCAAGGGCTTGCTGAAAACCGCCATACGTGATGATGATCCGGTAATCTTTTTGGAAAATGAATCCATGTATGGCCTGCGCGGGGAAGTGCCGGACGAAGAATATCTTGTGCCCTTTGGCAAGGCTGATATCAAGCGAGCGGGAACGGACTGTACTGTTGTTGCATGGGGGCACGGCTGCCTGACGGCGTTGGCCGCGGCGGAAAAAATGCACAAGGAATATGGCATAGATGTGGAAATTGTTGATCCACGCACGTTAAGGCCATTGGATATGCCGGCCATTATTGCATCCGTAAAAAAGACCGGTTATTGCGTAACGGTGGAAGAGGGTTACCCACAGTGCGGTGTGGGTGCTGAAATTGCCGCACAGGTGCAGGAAAGCTGCTTTGATGACTTGGATAATTCGGTCATTCGAGTGGCGGCTCTCGATGTGCCGATTCCCTACAGCAAGCCGTTGCTGCAACATGTTGTTCCCGGTGTGGATCGCGTGGTGGAAGCGGTAAAGAAGGCTATTTATTTTAAGCATTGATCGCGCCTGGACGCGATGTTATTCGTTTGCTGATCAGGGCCAGTCCGCATAGGCTATTACGTATGATTGAAATTGATTTACCCGGAATAACCCCGCGTCGGGCGGAATCCCATAAGGGCGATTTTGGAAAAGTTCTTGTCATAGCCGGCTCTGAGTGCATGATCGGTGCCCCCGCGATGGTTGCAACCGGTGCGATGCGCGCCGGTACCGGCCTTTGTCGAATTGCCACCGGTAAGGATATTCTCCCGCAAGTATTGACAATATGCCCGGTGGCAACGGGATTTATCGTCAATCCGCGTGATATAAAATCTCTGCTGGATTATGCTGATCTTCACGACGCGGTGGCGATCGGTCCTGGCTTGGGTATGGGCGCGAGCACAAAAAAACTTGTCCTTGAACTTTTGCAGCGTCATCAAGGGCCTATGGTTGTGGATGCTGACGCTCTGAATATTTTGGCGGCTCTTGAAGCCAGTGAATGGCCCACCCGGCGGGATTGGTCGAACATCATTCTGACCCCGCACATGGGTGAATTTATGCGTCTGATGGCGGCGGTAGCCAAGCGCGGCGGCAATATTGGCCTGGTGGCGGAAAAAGCGTCTCCGACGGTAAGTTCTCCCCGCAGTTTGGCAGATGACGACGAGCCTTCGACGGCGGACGGTGTGGTATTGGATATGGCTGATGACCCGGTGGCAACGGTTGAAAACGCGCCGGAAACAGCCGTTAAAGGCGGTTCGGATCGCACGGCGCTGGCGGAACTTCTCAGCCGGGCCACCGGATGCGTTGTGGTGTTGAAGGGACACCATACGGTAATTGCGGAAGGGGGGCGCGTGGGAATAAACAAAACCGGAAATCCCGCCATGGCCACCGCCGGCAGCGGAGACGTACTGACGGGAGTTATTGCCTCGCTGATCGGGCAGGGATTGTCTTGTGCGCAAGCGGCACGACTGGGAGTGCATCTGCATGGTTTGGCGGGCGATTTGGCCGCCAAGGCTATCGGACCGGCGGGAATACTGGCCTCGGATATTGCGGAATATATTCCTCGAGCCATTGCCAGCCACTTAAAAAAGTGACGATACCGACTTAGAAATATCCAAGGTCGGTATCGTGCTCTATCACGCCAAAATTCGGATTCAGCGACTTTCGTCAACGGTTAACGTAAATGGCGGAATGCTGAATTTCAAGGATTTCTTTAAGCACTTGATGGAACCGTCGAGAGCATAGATTACCTTCTTGCCTAATCGCTGGTTGACAATAAGGCGATTCATCCGCAAAAGGCCAAGATGGTGGCTTATCGTGGGCTGCGGCAGATTAAGTTCTGTGCAGATATCGGTGACGGTATGTTCACCGCTGGCGAGAAATAACAAGATTTGCAATCTGGTTGGATCCGACAACACACGAAATAAATTGCACAATTCCGACTGAGCCTGTTCCATATCCGGTTTGGATGCCATAACTAATCTCCGAAATACAGCCTTGACTAGAACTTAAAATACCACTTGTATCCCAAAGGAGAGGATTTTTTCAAGCAGTTACACGAACCCGGTAATAAAAATATCCGGTGACCATTTGCTGGATGTCCAGTTCATGATCTGACGGCAATTTAATCACCTCCCTGCATCATAAAAGATTTACCATCATTGTCAACATATCCATCAATACGGGTAGTTATAAAAATACTTTTACTCCGTGGTTCTTGCATCATCATCGGCAATATCCTATCCGCATCTTTGCGGATTTTTGCGTATTTCACCGTCGGAATGGGAGGTGCTTCCGACCTTTCATCCCGGTGCCATCTTGTCAAAACGCCGCATAGCGTGTAAAAATGCACAAACTCATCGGTGATTGGAGCGCGTGCTTCCGTGATGGGTAATGGATAACACCCCGCTTTAAGAGGTTCGTGCGGTTGAAATTTTCTCTTGTTGACGCTCTAATAAGCATAGAATCGGCCAAATCGATCACGATGGTCAAGCAGGTGAGCATGGCTGAAGAGTATCTCGCGGACCATTTTCCGGACTTTCCGGTATTGCCGGGGGTGATGATGCTGGAAGCCGCAGTCCAGGCCGCGGCTTGGCTGGTACGGGAATGGGATCAATTTCAACACAGTCTGGTGGTGCTGCGCGAAGCGCGTGGAATTCGCTATGGGACGTTTGTATCGCCGGGGAATGTGTTGCAAATTCAGGCGGACGTAATCCGGATACAGTCGGATGAAAGTGAGTTTAAGATTCGCGGAATGGTGGAATCGGCTACGGCGATTCAAGGACGATTGGTACTGGTTCATAAAAATCTTGCTCAGGACGATCCGAGTCTGGCGAAACTGGATGATATGATGATTGAACAGTTGCGGCGGCAATGGGTGCAGTTGCGGCGAGGTCTGGCGGCCTAGAGGATGGGCTGTGACCGGGCGTGAGGGAATGGAGAGTTTTTTGAATGGTCGTTTTTTACGGGTACTTTATAGAAAGATAACGGGAGTTATACAATGCCGATGACAGAAGAAGAAGTATTTGCCAAAGTTCGTGACGTGCTGACTTCAGCATTGGCGGTTGACGCCGATGAAATTAAACCGGAAGCCAAACTCACGCAGGATCTGGGTGCGGAATCCATTGATTATCTGGATATTCAATTCCAGCTTGAAAAGGCCTTCGGAATAAAAATTCAGCCTGGTGATATGAGCATTGAATCCTTTCTGACGAATCCGGAACTTGTCAGCAACGGGAAACTAACCGCAAAGGGGTTGAATGAACTCAAACAGCGGATGCCATTTGCCGTGGGGGATATGGCCGCATTTGAACAAGATCCGGATATCAGTAAATTTCGCGATGTGTTTACCGTTAACACCATGGTGCGGTTTGTTATGTACAAGCTTGCGGCCAATGCGGCATAAGTATGAGATCCGCGATGAAGGTCGGAAAAACTATTCGGTGGCATGGAGATACGTTCCATGGCGGAAGCAGAGTAAATATCACCGCGACCGTTCGCAAAAAAACGACGTTTTTCGGACGATTTAAACGGACAGGCCCCTGGCGGCCAGTAGCGTCCGGAACTGAAATAGCCCGATCTTAATATTCGCATTTACGAGATTTGCGCTGGCGCGTGTTTTGTGGTTTACTCTTGGGCATGGTGAACGCCGAGGCGCAACATCTTACCAATCCGTCTTGGCCGCGGAAGCGCCGTCGGCACACGGTGCAGACCGGTGCGAAACCTACGGCAGCGGCGGAGACGGCGGCCCGCCGTAAGCCGTTTCGGCATCTGGCGGGGCGTAAATACATCAAACGGTTGGAGAGGTTCATCCGCGATCTGCGTGCGAATAACCCGCATCCCAATCGGGATCTGTATTTTGATGATATTGTCACGATTCTGCTGTTGGGATTTTTTAATTCCGACATCCGGAGTTTGCGTAAACTCGAAGCGTTCAGTCAGGTGCCTGGGGTTAGGCAGAGTTTGAATGTGGATCGGGTATGTCGCAGCACCCTTTCAGAGGGACTCAATCTTTTTGATCCATCCCTGCTGGCTCCCGTGCTGCAAGAGATTTATCAGGCTCTACCCCATCGGCAGAGCCTGGATCCGGAGTTTCAAGGCTTATATGAAAAACTCATGGCTTTTGATGGCTCGTATTTTCGTGTGCCCGCGCAAGTACTGTGGGCATTGCGGGAAAAAAGCGGCTCGCAGGTTCCCAACCGACAAGTTCGGCTGAACTTGCACTATTGCATCGGTACCGGGAATCCGGCGGGCCTTAGTGTCAGTGGAGCGGAGGGAGAATCAGAAGCCCAGGCCATTCTGCAGGCGATTGTACGGGACATGATTTATGTCGCGGATCGGGGCATTTTCAGCTTTGCCGGGGTTCAAGGCCTTGTGGAAGGCGGGGGACATTTTGTGTTCCGTCTGAAGTTCGAGGTGGGGTTTACCTGCGAATCAGAAAATATCCTTACGGAAAAGGACCGCCAACACCGGGTGATCTCGGATCGCATCGGCTACCTGACGGGATCCAATCGCCGCCCCGCGCCACGGATCAAGGTACGGGAGATTCTCATTGATAACCCGGATAATCCCGAACAGCCCATTCGCCTGCTGACCGATATGCTGGACCTGCCCGCCCATATCATTGGTCTGATCTACCTGCATCGGTGGACCATTGAATTGTTTTTCCGCTGGCTGAAGGTGTATGCCAACTTTGAGCACATGATCAGCCACAGTCCGCGTGGGGTGGAGACCTGGTTTTACGTCGCGATGATCGGCACACTACTGATGAGTCTCTATACGCAACAGGAACCCAGCACGTATACGGTTACCGCCATGCGGTTGATTATATCGGGCCAGGCAGATTATGAGGATTTGGCCCCGCAGTTGGCCCGATTCGCCCGCGAGCGGGAGCTGGCGCGGAAGCGCTACGCCAAACGCCGGGCCACACAAAATTCCGTATAAACCGCTCCGGGAGTTTTTTAACTTCCGCACGGAGCGTCGCCGCTGCATGCGCAGAAATAACCCGCCGCCAGTTCCCCACCGCACACAACACCCGGTCGATCACCCGCAGGCGGCAACACAGACCACAGCAAAAGCCGGGCCGGACACTACTGCCTGGCGGCAGCGGGCGAGCTATGCAGAATATGCACGGTGGTTGACGTTTATGCGGGCGAGAGGAGTCGAACCTCCAAGTCTTGTGGACACTAGAACCTGAATCTAGCGCGTCTGCCAATTCCGCCACGCCCGCGGATCAGTTACGTATACTACCATCTCATTGCGAAAAATTCCAGCGACTTCAGGCCATGCGCTGGCGGTCCAAATTCTGTGGATGAAGAATGTCTGCCGCCGGGCCGCCGTATATGTCACATTTTCGATTCATTGCGATGTTTGCCAGTTCATCCGGGCGAGCATTGTCATTGCGGTAGACATGCTCAATCGACCAGGCGGGAATTTTTTTCAACAATTGCAGCGCCTGCTGATGCAGGGGTTTAAGCGTGGCATTTTTCACACGATAAATACCCAAAATTTGTCGTACCACCAGTTCGCTATCGGCTCTCATTTCCAGCTTTTTCACACCGAGGGTCACTGCCGCCTCAATACCGCGTATCAGTCCCATATATTCCGCGTAATTATTGGTGTGATGGCCAAGAAAATGGCCTGACTCATACACCAATTCGGAGTGTGGCGTTAAAAGTGTTATGCCGCATCCCGCCAATCCCGGATTGCCGCGCGAGCCGCCATCAAACTGCATTCGCAGTATGGAGTAGTCCAATGTAAGTCTCCGTCAATGGGCCGAAGAACCCGTAAGTTGACTTCACGGTGAGGGTCCGAAAGGCCGGATTATTTTCTTGTATAGCGATTTTCCTAAGCGGTCGATGCCTGCTGAGGCAGCATTTCCGGCAGGAAAAGAATCCTGCCACATGCCTGGCAGCGGCGTATTTCATCGCGTCCTCGCAGTAAATTCACATCTTCAATATTCAAGCCCAGGAAGCAGCCGCCACACGTAATGGTGTCCATATCTTTTTCATTGAAATCCACCGGGGCCATGGCGTCACCGGGATAGCGCTTACATATTCGCTCATATTGCTTGAGCGACTCGGGCGGAACCGCTTTCGCAGATACGATCCGTTGTGCTTCCAACTCGCGGATATGTTTCTCAAGGTCCTGCACGCGCTGGCTGCTTTGCCGACGTGATTCATCGAGATTTTTTTCCGCCAAGGCCAACTGTGCGCGTATGGTCGATGCTGATTTGTTGTTGATTTCAAGTTGTCCCATAAAATCGAGAATGATGGCCTCAAGTTTTCCCCCTTCTTCCTTTTCAGAGGAAATTTGGATCAGGATCGCGGAGTATTCCTTGTTGGTTTTGGCGTTGTTCAGGCTGGTGCGCATTTTTTCGATGTGCTCCTGCCGAATCTTCATATCCAGCTCATGTGAACCGATGGTGGCCTGCAATTTCCTTCCGGCGGATTCAAATTCGGCCAGATCGGCATTAAGTTTTTTAATGTTGTTTTCAATGGTCACTTGATCTTTAAGAACCGCCTTCAAGCGGTGATTAAACTCAAACAAATCGTGATCAATTCGATAAACAGCCAACAGAGAAGGGATTGTGGTAAAAGCCATCATTTTTTAACCTCAACTTTTCAAGCCCGCAGTTTACCAAAATATAGCTCATTCTGCCAGCGTTTCATTGCCAATGGGCTGCCGAGGGCCCTGTGACCGATTCTGCAACGCGGCACCGCCAGCATTTAGGAGTTAGGAGTTAGAAGACCTTGCGAATTTCAAGGTGCTCAAGATGCTCAAGTTCGGGGGCAAGTTGCCCAAGTTGGGCAACTTGACGGGAGCGTTGATTTTAGAGGGTTTGGTTCAAGTTGCCCTAGATGCCCAAGATGTTTTAACGGGGCCGGCATTCAG
>JAJYGE010000411.1 GCA_021785155.1 Planctomycetota bacterium | reverse complement strand
AAACAAAAAAAGCCGCCGGGGATTCCGGCGGCTTTTTCATTGATAGTTGTATATATCGGGCGTGCGGCATATCAGGTGGCCGCTGCGGCCACGGGCCGTGCGGATGATCGCATTTTGGTTTTAGCGATATCCACGAGTTGAACCACCGCGATGTCACCGGCATCACCGATGCGCCATTTGGCGGTTTTGATAATGCGGGTATAGCCGCCATGACGATCCGCATAGACCGGCGCAATATCCTTGAAGAGCTTCTGTACCACGCTGTCATCAAGCAACATGTCCAGATCCTTCGGATCGGCCATGAGCCGATCACGCAGGCGAGCGATCACCAGCCGACGAGCGGCCAAGGTGTTCTTCTTTGCCAGTGTGATAATCGGTTCAATGAATCGAACCAATTCCTTGGCTTTGGGCAAGGTTGTTTCAACCTGCCCATGCTCAAACAAGGATTGAGCCAAATTACGCAGCATAGCCTTGCGATGCGCGGCAGTACGGGAAAGTCTTCGACCAACAACACGATGACGCATGGAAATATCCTCGCGGATAAGGCGGCCTGATTTTTTTTAGAGCCGCAGACCAACAAACACATTTAACCGTAACTTCAAGATGCCTTTTCAGTGGCAGCTTCAGCTTCCGGTACCTCTTCTTCCTCATCGGGCACCTGCATACCCAGCGAGAAGCCCATTTCCTGGAGCTTACGTTTGATTTCCCGCAGGCTGGTTTTTCCAAAACTGCGGACTTTCATCAATTCGCCTTCGGTCAGGCGTACAAGATCGCCGATGGTATGGATTTTCGCCGATTCCAGGCAATTGCTGGCCCGCACGGATAATTCCATCATTGACAGCGGTTGATCGAGTTTACCCTTCAGTTCGTCATTAAGCTCAACCGGAGTTGTCGGCTCATCAACTTCCATCGGAGCGTCAATTTCTTCACCCAAGTCCAGATGAAGCAGGAACGCATTGAGATGCTTCCGCAGAATCTTGGCGGCTTCAACCAGCGCCAACTCCGGAGAAATAGTCCCATTGGTCCAGATTTCCAGAAGCAGACGATCATAATTGGTTTTCTGACCCACGCGGGTATCTTCGGTTTTATAACGCACACGCGTCACGGGAGAATAGATCGAATCAATTGGAATGACGCCGATAATTTGCTCTTCCGGCGTATTTTCCGAAGCCGTGACAAAGCCGCGGCCTTTGCGGATATCCAGCTCCATATCAAAACTGGTATCGGCATTGAGTGTTGCAAGCACCAGGTCTTTATTATGCACGGTCAGGGCGGGATCGCCCTTCAAATCGCCGGCGGTTACTGTGCCGGGGCCTTTTTTCTGTACGCTTAAAGTCTTGGGAATATCCCCTTCCAGCGATACGATCAGGCCTTTAACATTGAGAATAATATCCGTAACGTCTTCAACCACACCGGGAATCTGGGCAAATTCGTGCTCCGCTCCGGCAATACGTACGGAAACCGCTGCGGCGCCTTCCAACGAGCTTAGCAGAATACGCCGCAGTGAATTACCAACAGTGGTTCCGAAACCGCGTTCAAACGGTTCTACGATGAATTTCCCGTAGGTATTTGAGACAACTGAATTATCAATTTCAACTTTGGTCGGGAGTTCCAGACCACGCCAACGCATTCGCATAAAAATCTCCTAACTGATATTCCGCAGGATTATCGCCACAAGGCATCTGTCACAGCGGAACAAATCAACGATTCAAAACTTTTTCCGCCGAGAAATCCCGACGCTTCGGGAATTCATTGCGGCGGAAGGTGATTACGACATCACCGCCATGGATACCTGAAACATCAGGCATCCTGGCCGCTGAAGCAATTGGTATTATACGCGCCGCTTTTTCGGCGGGCGGCAACCATTGTGCGGCAGCGGGGTGTTGTCCTCAATGGATGTAATTTTCAATCCGCTGTTCTGCAGGGCCGTGATTGCCGATTCGCGACCAGACCCCGGCCCCTTGACCCGGACTTCAATTTCCTGTACGCCAAATTTCTTAGCCTTGGTGGCACAATTTTCCGCGGCGCGAGTGGCGGCAAATGGCGTGCTTTTGCGGGCACCTTTGAAGCCGACGGTGCCAGCCGAATCCCAAGCCAGGGTTTCGCCATTCACATCCGTGATGGTCACCTGCGTGTTATTAAAGCTGGCTTTGACGTGGGCAATTCCCCGGCCCACATTTTTGCGTACTTTTTTCTTACCCGTTTTTGCCATGATATAACCTCAATGTTTTAAAAGTTCCGTCCAACACCCCACCTTACCACAGTGGAACGTCAGCGGATATTAGCCGTGGAGTTCCTTAACGCCCTTCTTACCGGCAACCGTCTTGCGCGGACCTTTGCGGGTCCGGGCGTTGGAGCGTGTGCGCTGGCCGCGTGTGGGCAGACTGCGCCGATGGCGCGATCCGCGATAACATTGAACATCTTTGAGTCGGGCGATGTTCTGCTGCACCTGCCGGCGCAACGAACCCTCCACCACAAAGCTGCGGTCAATAATATTGCTGATACGGGCGACTTCATCTTCAGTAAGCTCTTTGGCCCGCTTTTGCGGATCAATATTGGCTTCCTTCAGAATTCCCATGGCATTGACCGGTCCAATGCCATATACATAGCGCAAGCTAATGCGAACTGGCTTGTCCAACGGAATATCCACACCGGAAATACGGGGCATACAAACTCCTCAACAGGCTTATTGGTTTCCGACACAGGCAAATGTCTATATTTGTTGACCGCCGCTGCAAGTCAACACAATCAACGCTGCCCGGTGAACATGCACACTTAACCCTGCCGCTGCTTATGCCGCGGGTCAGCCTTACAAATGACGCGCAACACACCATTTCGGCGTACCACGACGCAATGTTCACAAATTCTCTTAACGCTAGATCGCACTTTCATCGCGTGCTCCAAACTCGCTTCCACCCGGTGGAACTTACCAGCCGAGGGGCAAACTCTTTACTATACCAAAAATATAAAATTAATCCAGTGCTCTCAATAACCTATCTTACCGCGGGAACGACTTTTCTTCGGGTCCGTCCGAAGTTCCGCGACCAGTTCCCGGCACACCCGGTGACATGGCGAAACAGATCAATTCCGCGTGATAATACGCCCCCGATTCAGATCGTAAGGCGACATTTCAACCGTCACTTTGTCCCCTGGCAGAATACGGATGTAATTAACCCGCATTTTTCCGGATATGTGCGCCAGCAGCACATGTCCGTTTTCGAGCTTCACGCGAAACATCGCGTTCGGCAGGGCCTCTGTTACCAAGGCCTCCAAGCGTATGGCGTCTTCCTTAGGCATTCGTTTCCTCAGCAAACCTTATAGTTTCCACTATTATTGCCCATCTGTCAAGACTTCACACCCGCCCGGTATTACCGCCAGAGTATGTTCAACATGGGCCGCCGGACTTCCATCCTTACTGATTACCGTCCATCCGTCATCCAAAACCACCACTTCCGCCCCACCGGCGATGACCATCGGTTCAACCGCCAGGACCATTCCGACCTGCAAATAAAAATCGCCATGGCGCTCAAATTCGCGTGAGGTAAAATTCGGCACCTTGGGATCTTCATGCATGCGGCGACCAATGCCATGGCCAACAAATTCACGCACACATGAAAAACCGTTTGATTCCACATGTGCCTGCATCTTCCGGGCCACGGCCGACCAGGGTGCACCGGGCTTGATGCAGTCGATGGCAATTTGCAAAGTCTCTTCCGCCACGCGGATGAGCTTTTGATTCTCGACAGACAGGGTACCGGCACCAACAGTAATCGCTGAATCGCCGCACCAGCCATGCAGACGAATGCCGCAATCCACACTTACCACATCGCCCTGCACCAAGGCCCGCGAACCCGGAATCCCATGCACCACTTCTTCATTGACGCTAATGCAGGTATTGCCGGGAAAACCTTTCCCCGCTTCATACGTCGGATAGTACTTAAAAAGCCCTTCGGCCCCGGCGGCGGTGAATGTCTGGTATGCAATCTGATCGATCTCTTCGGTGGTTACGCCCGGTCGCACAGCCTGTTTACAGCGCAAAAGTGTTTGCTGCACCACGCGCCCGGCAGAGCGCATCTGGTCGATTTCACTGCGTGATTTTAATGCTATCTTCATTACCGATTTCCTGTGGATGCCACGGGGCGATCCATTGCATTAATTCCCGTTATGGCGTTTTTTAACACCATGCTCACGAATGAGCTTAAGCACCGCGGCGGTGACGTCATTGGGGGCACCAGCGGCATCCAGCGTTACTAAAATTCCGCGGCTGGTATAAAAATCAACCAGCGGTTCAACACTAAGCCGATACGTCTTGATTCTTTCCCGCACCACCTGCGGTTGATCATCCGGGCGGGTTACAAGCGCCTGTCCATCCTGATCACATAATCCTGGAACTTCCGGCGGCATGGTGTCCAAATGGTAGACCGAACCGCATACCGGGCAAACGCGACGACCTTCAAAGCGGCGGCTTAATACCTGTTCATCAAGCACAAAATTTACCACCAGATCCAGCGGTTTATGAATGGTATCCAAAAAGCCCGCTAAATCTGCCGCCTGCACCAGCGTGCGGGGAAAACCATCCAGGACAAAACCGCCATGAATTTTGGCCACCCGGTCTTCCATAACTCGGATCATCAGTTCGTCCGGAACCAGTTTGCCGTGATCTATAAAATCGCGGATTTTCAGTCCCAATGGCGTGCCAGCGGATTTTTCCGAGCGGAGAATATCACCACTGGACAAATGGGCTAATTTCAGTCGATGCGCAATGCGAATCGCTTGCGTGCCTTTGCCCGCCCCAGGGGGTCCCAGCAAGGCCAGTCTCATGCGGCGGATCCTTTAATATTGTCACGACCGGGCAATGTTTTTGCGGTGCCTTGTGCGGCTGATGGCTTCTTGCGAGCCGCCACTGAATTGTCGCTCTCCAGCAAGCCGCCGTAATTCCGCATAACCAAATTGGCTTCAACGCGATAAATAAAGTCCAGCAATACGCTTACCACAATCAGCAGACCCGTTCCACCGAGAAACTGCGTGATCATAAAGCTCACGCCCATGTAGCGAGCCACAATTGTCGGCATCAAGGCGATAACCGCCAGAAACGCCGCTCCGCAATAGGTAATGCGGGTCATGACCTGCTCCAGATACTCCGCCGTGCGCGGACCGGGGCGGAGATTTCGGATAAAGCTGCCATAATCCCGCAATTGATCGGCCATTTCCTTAGGCTGAAATTGGACTGTATTCCAAAAATACGAAAAGAAGAAAATCATGATGACATACAGCACAATGTAAATATAGTGCCCGGGCTCAAGCGATTCTTGAATCACCTGAAATACGTAGAATTGCCCAAAACGGGGCCCCAGCCAGCCCAGCAGCACATTGGGAATCAGAATCAGAGAACTGGCAAAAATAATCGGCATCACCCCGCCATGGTTAACCCGCAACGGCAGGTATTGGTTGCTCATGCCGCCGTACATCCGCCGGCCGCGCATCTGTTTAGCTTGTTGAATTCCGATGCGCCGCTGCCCCATTTCAAGCGTAATGGCCGCTGCGGATACACCAACAAACGCCGCGATTAAAAACAGGACGGTACCGATCCCATACGGATGCGAACCGGCGGACGAAACGCGGAATGAAGATTGATCCCATACATCCTGAATGGCCGCGGGCATTCGGGCAACAATACCCGCCATGATAATCAGCGACACGCCGTTACCAATGCCATAGGCGTCAATTTGTTCGCCAAGCCACATTAAAAACACACTTCCCGCCGTCAGCGCAACAAGGCCGGAAATCCAGAAAAGCGTATAATGGTGATAAAAGGTATCGGCGTATAAAAATCCATGCGGGCTGCTTGCCGATGACCGCGTAAGATACCCCATCCACACGAAAGACTGGATCAGACACAATACGACCGTGGCATAGCGCGTCCATTCATTGATTTTCCGCATACCCGGTTCGCCTTCCTTCTGAAGTTTTTCCAGAGAAGGAATGACGGTGCCGAGCAATTGGAAAATAATGGCAGCGCTGATATAGGGCATAATGCCCAAACCGAAGATCGTGCTTAAACCTAAATTTCCGCCGGAAAACAAGCTCAAATAGCTGCTGATCTGCCCCAAAGGCGAAGAACTTGAACTGCTGACGAAAGAACTCAAGGCATGGGTATCAACACCGGGCAGCGGTATATAAAATCCGATACGATATACGCACAACAGCCCGATGGTAAACAGAAGCTTGGTTCGCAACTCGGGTATTTTGAAGATGTTCAGGATGGTCCGAAACAAAACAACCTCGCTGCAAAAAATGCCCTCATCGGCACGGAACACTTACAAACTTTTTGCCTTGGCAAAAAAAGCCAACAAGCAGGTTATTTTACCCGCTTGAGGCTCAATAAACCAACAGCCTGATTAGAAAATGGAATTTTCCAACGTATCAGGCCTTCTTTTCGGATTCGGCGTGGCGCGGACGAAAGCGACCATTCTTCGGATTCACTTTGTCCTTGTTGCGATCCAGTTCCAGCGTCTTGGTGCTGCCGCCAGCATCGGTGATCTTCTTTTCCGCCTGCTTGCTGAATTTCCCGGCCACTACATGCAGCTTGCGGGACAATTGCCCGTCACCGAGAATCTTCACCGGCAGTTTTTCATCGCGAATCAGATGGGCGGAAATCAAGGCCGCCGAATCTACCGTCTGGCCATCCTGGAAGAAGCGGTTCAAATCGTTGACATTGACCACGCTGAATTTCTGGGCGAAATAATTGTTATTAAACCCGCGCTTGGGCAACCGGCGAAACAGCGGCAAATTGCCACCTTCAGACCCGAATGCCGGGCCGCCGCCCGCACGGGCGCCGCTACCCTTGGTACCGCGTCCGGAGGTTTTACCGTGTCCGCTGCTTTCGCCACGGCCAATACGCTTACGCTTCTTATGAGCACCTGCCAGAGCCGTAATTTCGTGAATCATCATCTTAAAAATCTCCTGCTGCGGGTGTCGGCTTAAACCGAGCCGCCAAATATGAGAACACTATCGGCATCAGCCAACGGTAACGCCGCGGTTCTGTTCAATAACTTCCTTCGTGCGAAGCGATTCCAATGCCGCCAACGTGGCCCGGCAAAGATTCTTCTTATTTGTTGAGCCATAGGCCTTCGTTAATACATCACGAATGCCTACCAACTCCAGCAATGGCCGCACAAAACGCCCGGCCTTAACACCGGTTCCCGGACGGGCCGGCACAAGTTTAATTCGGCTGGCACCAAAGCGACCGAGCACTTCGTGCGGAATCGTACCGCCATTAAGTGAAATCTGCACCATGTTCTTGCGGGCATCTTTTGTGGCTTTTTCCACAGCCGCCGGTACTTCCTTGGCTTTGGCATAGCCCAACCCGAGATTACCGTTGCGGTCTCCCGCGGCAACCAGAGCCTCGAACGAAAAATTCTTTCCGCCCTTGACCACTTTGGCGCTTCGGAATACGCCAACCGTGCTGGACTCAAAGCCACGATCTTCATCAAAATTGCGTTCTGCCATAATCGAACCCGTCTATACCTGTTTCCGTGAACCAATGAACTCAACACTCAAGCCAGGCGGCGATTATAATCACCGCACCGGCCACCTCGCCGCACGGGCGAGAAACTTAAAACTGCAAACCGCCTTCGCGAGCGGCGTCCGCCAAGGCCTTTACACGACCATGGTAACGATAACCACCGCGATCAAATGCGACTTTATTAATACCCTTTTCCTTGGCCCGCTCGGCAATCTGCTTGCCGATCAATACAGCCGCCTTTACATTACCGCCGCTGCCCGTCGTACCACGAAGATTCTTTTCCAACGTGTTGGCCGAGGCCAGCGTTCTTCCCGTGGTATCATCGACAATCTGTACCGAGATATTCTTCAAGCTGCGAAATACCGACAGCCGCGGACGCTCGGTGGTTCCGCGAACCACACCGCGGATACGAGCCTTACGCCGATCCTGGCGTTTTAATTTAATGGCACTGATTGAACTCATGACTGCACCTTACGTTTTAATTTACGCGGCCCGCCGCGCCTGAATTCCATTCAACACATACCGATGTCCATTACATCGGCGATCCAACGCCAAGCTTTGGCGATTACTTGGCACCCGCACCGGCGAACTGTTTGCCCGCCTTGCGCTTGACCACTTCGCCAACATAGCGAATACCCTTGCCTAGATATGGCTCGGGCTTGCGTACCCGCCGAATATCCGCCGCCAACTGCCCCACCGCCTGCTTATCGGCACCGGCGATATTGATACGGGTTCCCTGACCTTCAATCTTAACAGCCACACCATCCGGCACGGCAATTTTTATCTGATTGGCGTACCCAACCGATAGCGCTACCACTTTTCCCTGCAATTCAGCCTTGTAACCAACACCCTGAATTTCCAGATCCGAGGTAAATCCATCGGATACGCCCTTGATCATATTGGCAATCAATACGCGCGTCAGACCGTGCACGCTGCGGCTGATTTTTTCATCATCCAGACGCTGCACCAGCACTTTACCGGCATCCATTTTAACCGACACCCGGGGGTGGTGCTTCAATGACAACTTACCTTTGGGGCCTTCCACACGGATATCATGACCCTGCACGGCAACTTTGACGTTGGCCGGTACGGTTACGGGCAATTTTCCAATTCGGCTCATATTAACCTCGCCAATTTCAGCGTTCGGTTGTTGCGGGTTTTAGTCAGGCAATCGCCTGCCGAAAATCCGGCCAACAGCCGCTGCTGCAATATCAATAAACAGTCGCCAGAAGTTCGCCACCAATATTTTGCTGGCGGGCCTGACGATCACTTAGTACTCCACGGCTTGTGGAAAGCACCACAATGCCCATTGAATCCAATACGCGCGGGAATTCATTAACGCCGCGATACACCCGGCAGCCGGGTTTGCTGACCCGCTGCACATGGCGAATCAGAGATTGTCCGTCGGTATTGTACTTAACCGTTAAACGGATCAGGCCCTGCTTTGTTCCATCGTCGAGAATACTGTAATCGACAATAAAACCTTCTTCCTTCAGTACTCGCGCGATACCCTCACAGATGCGTGAATTTTTTACATCCACTGTCTTATGCCTGGCATGAGCGCCATTTCGCAACCGTGTGAGCATGTCCGCAATCGTATCGGTCATGATGTCCTCTTGATTCTGCTTTCGCCGTTCAAATCCAACACTTCAATGTAACACTTTACGTTACCAGGAACTCTTTCTCATTCCCGGAATCTTGCCGTCTGACGCCAATTGACGCAGCACAATACGTGATACCCGGAACTTCCGGTAGTATCCGCGACGACGCCCCGTCAGCTCGCATCGGCGCGCCAACCGCGACGCACTCGAATCACGCGGCAGCTTCGCTAAAGCCACGTAATTTTTTTCCTTTTTGAGCTTGCGCCGCAACTCGGCATACTGCTCGACCAAAGCTTGCCGCTTTTTGAACCGGTTTTTCCACGCTGTTGTTGCCATAATCTACGCCTGACTCAAAAACTCTTAATACTTATCCATTTTTCAAAACCACCGACATCGGCGGTTTGATCAACAATCCAAAACAACCGGATTATCCGGCTTTACGCGCCTTAGGGTCCGCCTGATCGTGCTGGAACGGCATTCCAAGGAACTTCAACAAAGCAAAACCCCCCTTATCATCTTTGGCTGTGGTCACAATGGTGATCGCCAGGCCCTGATGAAAGGTGATGCGGTCGGTTTGCACTTCCGGAAACACTGTCTGTTCCGTCAATCCAAGATTATAGTTACCGCGACCATCAAATGCGTTGGTTCGCAACCCGCGGAAATCCTTCACACGTGGAATGGCCAGGGTAATGAGCCGATCCATGAATTCCCACATCCGCTGCCCACGTAACGTGACTTTGGCGCCGATTTCCATGCCTTGCCGCAGCTTAAAGTTTGACACACTCTTGCGCGCCTGACATACCACCGCCTTTTGGCCGGCAATCTGCGTTAATTCCTTGATCGCCGCTTCGAGGCGCGGCTTTTCGGTAATCGCCTTGCCCAAACCCGCGCTGATAACAACTTTGGTAATCCGGGGAATGGCCATACGGTTTGTGATTCCCAGCTCCTTAGCCAGTGCCGGGGCGATTTCCTCGTTATACCGTTTGAACAAGCGCGGGCTGTAACCTTCCGGAAATGCCTGGGCCTTGCCGGATGCCACAACTTCCTGCGTTGTTTCTTTGGCCATGCCAGCTTTTTCCGCTTTTTTTGCGGCTTTTGCGGCCTTGGCAGCTTCAATCTGTTCCGCCGTGGGAGCAGATTTTACTTTCTTTTCTTTTTCTTCTTTTGCCATAATTTCAATACCTCTGTAGTTTTTTGTTTATCCGGCGATTGGCTTATGCCCGGCCTACAACGCCCAGATCACTGCCGGTCTTAGCCGCCACCCGATGCTTCTGTCCATCGCGCACGACAAACTTCACGCGGCAGCCTTTATTCGTGGCCGGATCAATCGGCTGAACCTTGCCCAGTGGCAGCGGCGCCGGTTTTTGGATGCGTCCGCCACGACGGTTGCGTTCTGATGGGCGGATGTGCTTCCATTTCACGTTGATGCCC
>JAJYGE010000101.1 GCA_021785155.1 Planctomycetota bacterium | reverse complement strand
TTTTTTCCGAAGGTCAATCGCCCGGAACAACGCAATTCGTTAATTCGATCCGTCACGCGATTTCTCAACCATTCGGCTCGTGGATCGCCCTTCCAAAAGCGGTGCCAGCACCACTTTGCCTCCGGCGGACTCGACCCATTGCCGTCCCGCCACGGGCTTATCCTGATAATCGGCACCTTTGACCAATATCGCCGGCGTGATGGCGGATATCAATTCCAGCGGAGTATCCTGATCAAACGATACCACATAGCCCACTGATTCCAGGCCGGCCAGAACCGCCATACGATCTTCCAGGGAGTTAATGGGGCGATCCTTTCCCTTCAACCGCCGAACCGACGCATCGGAATTAACCCCTACGATCAACACATCACCCTGGCTGCGCGCGAATGATAAATACTGTACATGCCCCGCATGAAGAAGATCAAATACGCCGTTGGTGAATACCACCTTATGCCCGCCGTGGCGGGAATGCAGCCGTTCCAGAAGACGTGGAAGGGAAATAATTTTTCGCGCACTGGTGGAATCCGATTGCTGCAACTCTTCGATGATTTCGCCACGGGAGATCGGCACACAGCCAAATTTTTCTACTTCCAGACCGCCGGCAATATTTCCCAGGTCCATTGCCACGCTCCACGATGCGCCGTTCGCTCGGGCCATGCCCAACATCGCCAGTACCATATCACCAGCGCCGGTGACATCATATACATTTCGAGGCCGCGTAGGATGCAACAGGCCTGCCTGCCCGCGCTCCAGGCAATATATGCCGTGGCGATCCAGGGTCAAAACACATACATCCAGATTCAGTTGGTCCAGGAGCATTTCCGCAATCTGTCGAGATTCCTCGTGAATGTTTTCCAGACGTAATCCGGTAGCCGATTCGGCTTCCGTGCGGTTGGGAGTAATGGCGGTGGCACCGCGATAGCGGTGAAAATCCTTAATGGCGGCGGGATCCACCAGCACTTCCCTTCCGGCGTTGCGGGCCATAAGAATAATCTTCTGGCACAACGCGTCGGAAAGCAGTCCTTTATTGTAATCTTCAATACAAACCAGATGACATGACGCAACTTCATCTTCCAGCGCCGCCAGGAGCCGCTTTTCAGAGGCTTCATCAATAGACTTGATCGATTCATGATCCAATCGCAGCATTTGCTGCTGGTGCCGGTGTTGGGCCAATCCAATAAATCGGGTTTTCGTGGAAGTGGGACGATCTGACACATTGATAACCGGACCGGCATCCACTTGCGCCTGTACAAGCAACTCCCGTAACGCCGCACCGGATGCATCATCACCACACACGCCAGCCAGCACCGGTTGGGCACCCATGGCCGCCAGAAAGACCGCCACATTGGCCGCACCGCCCACACGCATTTGTCGGTATCGCTCCCGCACAACGGGTACCGGTGCTTCCGGGCTCAGGCGTTCCGCGTCCCCATAGACATATTGATCCACAATCAGATCGCCCACAACCAGGATGCGCGGCCCGCCGAAGGCTTCCACAGAGGCCAGTAATTCACCCGATGCATGAATCATAGTGCACCACTTTACTTTTGACGCGCGAAATCAGCCAGCGACTGCCGCCATAATTCTCCCGCCACCCCGGTAATCCGGGCGGAAATACGTACCTGCCACAGGGGCACCGGCGGATTAAAATGACGCAGTTTTACCCAGTCTTTAGTGGTTGTCACCCATGCGGCGGCCTGCCGCTCGGAGGTGAGTTTGATCATCTCGGGAAAGTCCAGTTCCGGCACGTACCGATGATGATCATCAAACCAGCAGCCGGCGGAAACGCGCATCCCCAAATCTGAAAGCGTACGCACAAAACCCTCCGGATTAGCAATACCGGCAAACGCCAGCACTGTTTTTTCCCGCTCCTGCACGCGATTACCGCTCTGATCAAACACGCCTGTTACCTCCGTAACCTGTTTGTAAATCCGTCGGGGATTCACCCATTGTGTTAATAACCCGGCCGCCAGATCTGTCAGATCTGAGGATACCTGTTCGCAACGGGTGAGAATAATCTGGTCGGCACGGGATAAGCTTGCCGGCCCCTCGCGCCAGGCCCCACGCGGCAACATGCCGGGGACACCCAGTGGGCTGGTGGCGTCAATTAACACAATGTCCACGTCGCGCCATATCCGCCGATGCTGAAATCCGTCATCTAAAATAAGTACGTTGGCCGCATGTCGCGCCATGGCTTCCTTACCCCCGGCAATACGATCCGGATTAATCACCACGGGGACCCCGGGGCATTCCTGCTCCATGACCATGACTTCATCCGGGCGTTCACCTCTTTTGGTGCCGTACCCGCGCGTCAGAATCGCCGGCTTGAACCCGGCTTCAGAAAGGCACTTGGCGATCATGATGACCGTGGGTGTTTTTCCCGTTCCGCCCGTCGTGATATTTCCCACAGAAATCACCGGTACGGGCAGGCGGGTCACACGCTTCCAGCCGCGGTCGTACGCGATATTGCGCCCCCGCACAATCTGCCCATAGATCATGGAACAAATCGACAGCGCCCAGCGCAAAATGGCGGGAATCACGCCCACCGCTTCGCCCGTAATTATGCGGTTGTACCATTGTTGCATGGGCACATCCTGACATTACTCTAGACCACGATATTCATCATGCGGCCTTTGATGTAAATTTTCTTCTTCACCGTCCGTTGGCCCAACCGGCCCGCCACCAGCGGATCAGCCAATACCAACTCCCACACCCGCTCTTCCCCGCAGCTTGTCGGCACGCGAACATGCCCGGCCAGCTTGCCGTTGATCTGCACCGGCATATCCATATCTTCATCTACACATAATGCCTCATCAAATCTGGGCCACGGCAACAGAGCTATCGACACCGCCGCTTCCTTCCCGGCAATCTCATGATACAGTTCATCCGCGATATGCGGAGCAAACGGCTCAAGCACCCGCAGCAGACTCAAGGCCGCATCCATCGGTACCCAGGTGAGTTTGACCAACGCATTATTGAATTCCATCATCGCGCTTATGGCCGTATTAAAAGCCAATCGCTCAATGTCCTGCGTCACCTTGCGAATCAACCGGTGCGTGGGACGGAGAATTGCGGTCGCATCCCGATCAGCCGCCTGGCATTCCATCGCATTAAGTTCGCGCCCGCCGCAGGTCCATTTCCCATCTGAATTTTGCCGCACGGTACGTAACGTACCTTCATCGCCGCCGAGCAGATTTCTCCACACGCGCTGCAAAAAGCGATACACCCCTTCCACGCCCGCGGTGCTCCATGGCTTTACCTGTTCCAGCGGCCCCATGAACATTTCAAATAAACGTAATGAATCCGCGCCATATTGACTTATGACATCATCAGGGTTTACCACATTGCCCCGTGATTTGCTCATTTTGAAAGAGCGGGCATCGACAACAATGGCCGGATTCGCCTTAAGCACAAAAACATCGCCGCGCTTTTCCACCGTTGCCGGATCACACGCTTTACCGAGCACCAAAGCACCAGTCCCCTTCTGCCGGCTGATAACCTCCAGTTTGCCATCCACGCCGATTCGCGTGGAAAACTCCCCATCAATTTCCGCCACCGATACTTCCGGACCATTCTCCAACGCAAAAACCGTGTATTCCGCCTCCCCGAGAATCAATCCCTGATTGACCAGTTTATGAAATGGCTCGGATGAACTCACCAGTCCGCGATCAAAAAGCACTTTGTGCCAGAACCGTGAATACAAAAGATGCAGCACCGCATGTTCCACGCCCCCAACATATAAATCCACACCGCCGGACATCCAGTATTTTTCTTTTTCCGGATCACAAAAACATTGGACATTTTTCGGATCAATATAGCGCAGATAATACCAGCACGATCCCGCCCATTGTGGCATGGTATTAAGCTCCCGCCGTGCCACCACCGCTCCCGGAGTGCCGCACGGAACCACACATGCCCGCGGATTCCCCGGCGGCCCTTCCAATACCACATGCACCTGATGCCATGCGGTGGCCTTAAATAATGGCGGTTCCATGGTACCGGTGGGTTTGAAATCCTTGACTTCCGGCAATGTCAAGGGCAATTGCGAATCCGATAATGGTACGGTCGTACCATCTTCCAGGTGCACCAATGGAAATGGTTCACCCCAATAGCGCTGACGCGAAAATAACCAGTCTCGAATTTTGTAATGAATCTGCCGGGTTCCCAGGGTTTTCCGTTCCAGGAGTTCGCACATTCTGGTTTTAGCCTGCACCGTCGTTAAGCCGTCAAGTTCCCCCGAATTTACGGCAAATCCCGGCGACTCCAGCGGTAGTTTTCCGGCTTCAGGATCGTCAGCCGCCGCGCTGACTACCCGGCGAATTGGCAGGTCCATAGTCCGGGCGAAATCAAAATCGCGCTGATCATGGGCTGGAACCGCCATGATGGCACCCGTGCCATAACCCATTAACACATAATCAGAAATAAATATCGGTATGCGCTGATGATCCATTGGATTGATCGCATACGCGCCGATAAAGGCACCCGTTTTGGTGTTGTCTTCCTGGCGCTGCCGTTCGGAGCGCGATGCCGCACTTTTTTGATACGCCGTCACGGCCTCCCGCGGTGTGTCGGCACCGGATCGCCATCGAACCGGACTTGTCTTCGGCCACGTCGATGGAACCACGCAATGCGGCGAATGTAAGTCCACCAGCGGATGCTCCGGGGCCAGCACCATATAGGTTGCTCCATAGAGCGTATCGGGGCGTGTGGTAAAGACCACAACTTCCCCGGTTTTTTCCGCGATGCCAAAACGCACCATCGCGCCATCCGAGCGTCCGATCCAGTTCCGCTGCATCATTTTCAATGATTCAGACCAGTCCAGAGCATCCAGACCATCCAGTAATCGCTGGGCATAAGCGGTGATACGTAACATCCATTGCCGCATAGGCCGGCGCTCCACCGGAAAACCTCCCACTTCACTTTTGCCGTCAATAACTTCCTCATTGGCCAGAACCGTGCCCAACGCCTGGCACCAATTCACGGGGGCCTCAATCTCATAGGCCAGACGGTAGTGCTCCAGCACACGCCGCTGCTGACGGGCGTCCAAATCGCACCAGTTTTTTGCGCCGTCGCATTCAGGCACGGCGCGTTCGCCGGATTCAAATTCCAGGATCAATTCCCGGATGGGCCGTCCCTGCTGTTGCCGGACATCGAACCAGGTATCGTACAGTTGCAGGAATATCCACTGGGTCCAGCGGTAATATTCCGGGTCTGTGGTATTGACTTCACGTTCCCAATCATAAGAAAATCCGATCGCCTGAAGCTGCGACCGAAAGCGGTCAATATTTTTTCGCGTCACCACCGCCGGATGGGTATCGGTTTTAATGGCATATTGTTCCGCCGGTAAACCAAACGCATCCCAGCCCATGGGGTGCATGACGCTGAATCCCATTGCCCGTTTATAGCGCGCGACAATATCGGTCGCGGTATATCCTTCCGGATGTCCGACATGCAGCCCTTCCCCGGATGGATACGGAAACATATCCAACACATAGAACTTCGGCTTCGCTGGATGAATATCCGAAGAGAATATCCTGTTTTCCCGCCAAATCTTCTGCCATTTTGTTTCGATGCTACCAGGATTATAACCTGCCATGAGTTCCATTCTCCAATATTGATGTGAACAAAGGATACGAAAGGCGGCGTCAGGCCACAAGTCGCCACGTCCATTTGCCGCTTTCGGTTCAGCCGGGCAGTAGATAAGATAATAGCTGTGCGTAGAGATTATGAGGCGAGCCGGCCGTTTATACCGATGCGGCCTGTCGGGTTAATCTTGACTTTCCAATTGCAATGCTTTTCCGCGGTTTTCAAGTTCCTTGAGCCGCATCCTTAATTTTCGTATTTCGCTGTTGATTTTCTTGAGTTCCACGGCGGCTTTTTGCTTTGCCAGCGAAGCCGCGCCAAATTTTTTGATATGAAGACTCTCAACCTCTGATCGTAGTAACCGCAGGAACGGATTTCCATATATATTCCCTTCCCTGAACTGTAATTGACCTGCGTTAATGGCCTCAATAATATCGGAGCGGGTTAACCCATACTCTTCGGTTGCCGTCTTGTCGCTAAGGGTGCCACCTTTGACCGCCCATTGATCGTTTGAGTTGTTCATCATATTTCCGCCCAACGTAAAATCAGACCATGACTATCATACTAACTGTAACTTTTTATGCCCACCCGCGAGCCTGGGTGTCACGCCAAGGGCGTGGCAATAAATCCGAACCAGGGGTTCGGGGCGCGCGTTTCCGGGACAAACCCTTCCCTGAGCGCCGGCATTTATGCCGTTGATCTCGCTGTTCGCCCGGAAATATTGCCACGCCCCACGCCAATTTTCAATCGACCATTGGCATCATTATGTACCAGTTTGCAATGCGAGCAGGCTTCCGGTGGGCCACCGCTTGTCACGGATCCAGCAATGCGGCTATGATGCAGCCCGTTATGGATCAAACTGATATATCTCTTCCGGTAGTTGTGGATACCGCCTTACATCAGGGTAGTGCATCCGACTTAGCTGCGGCTTTGCAGCGTCTTAACGTGGGCGAATTACGGCTTACCGGACATGATCGACTTTTATACGCCACCGACGCTTCGCTCTATCAAGTCATGCCCTTGGGCGTCGTTATCCCGGATTCCGTGCCGCAAATCTCAACGCTGTTGGACTTCTGTCGGCGGCATCAGGTGGCAGTTTTGCCGCGCGGCGGCGGTACGAGTCTCGCGGGGCAATGCACCAATCGGGCGCTGGTGGTGGATTTATCGCCGCGGTTTCGTACCCTGCGGGAAGTCGATACAGAAAAGCGGACGTGCGTGGCTCAGGCCGGCATGACCATAGATCAGATTAATGGGGAACTTGCCTCCACGAAACTGTTTTTTGCCCCCGATCCGGCCACCATCGCCCAAGCCGCAATCGGCGGGTGCATCGGCAATAATGCCGCCGGGGCACGCTCCATCCGATATGGTCGCACCAGTGAAAATCTGGCCGGTGTGCAGGTTGTACTGGCGGATGGGCAATGTCTCTGGCTGGGTGCCGGGGCGGGCCGACAGAATCCTGTGGCACTTAATCTTGCGGAGAATGTCGTCGCAGTGGTTCGGCAACATGCCGCCCTGATTCGGGAGCGATTCCCAAAACTCATTCGCCGCAATGCCGGGTATTCTCTTGATCTGATTCTCCGCCAGCTTGATGCGGGCGCGACCCCGGCGGATTTGGATCTCACCGGATTGCTCTGCGGCAGCGAGGGTTCGCTGGCTGTTATCACCGCAGCGCGATTAAAATTGCATCCGCAACCCGCCGCACGCGGACTGGCGATTCTGGCGTATCACAGTTTAGAGCAGGCCCTGGATCAACTGCTGCCTGTTTTAGATACCAAACCCACTGCGGTGGAATTGCTTGATGCCGCCGTTTTGCAGGCGGCACAAGGCAACTCCGAGGCCCGGCGGCAACTCGAAGTCCTGCCGTTGATTGATGGTAAACTTCCGGCGGCGGTACTGTATGTGGAATATCAGGCTGACAACGCGCCGACCGAGATTGATAGCTGCTTTACCCATCCCGCACTCTCCGCCCCGGCCATCCGTGTTTTTCGCCAACCCGCCGAAATGAATCAAGCCTGGATGTTGCGCAAAAGCGCCGAAGCGCTTTTACACGCACTCTCCAGCCGGCGAAAACCCATTACCTTTGTGGAAGATAATGCCATCCCGGTGGCACGGCTGTCGGAATTTATCCGCCGATTCAAAGCCATCGTGGAATCACACGGTACCGAGGCCGCCTTTTATGCCCATGCCTCCGTGGGCGTGTTACATGTCCGTCCCATGCTGAATCTGCATGATCCTGAAGATCAAAAAGCCATGCAGGAAATTGCTCTGGAAACCGCCCGTCTGGCGCGTGACTGTGGCGGCGTTATGTCCGGTGAACACGGTGACGGACGCGTGCGCGGGCCTTTGCTCCTGGAGTATTTCGGTCCGGAACTCATGCGGGCCTTTGCGGAAATCAAATCCATTTTTGACCCAGTCGGTATTTTGAATCCCGGCATGATCGTCCATGCCGGCTCGCTGGAAACCATTACGACCAACCTGCGCCAGCAAGCGCAACGGAAATCAGTCGGTTCGGATGTTCAAACATATTTCGATTACGCCGACCAGGAGTCTTTTACCGGTGCCGTGGAAATGTGCAACGGGGCCGGCTTTTGCCGCAAGACCTCCGGCGGCACCATGTGCCCATCCTATCGCGCCACTCTTGATGAGCGCCATTCGCCCCGGGGACGAGCCAACGCATTGCGTGGTAGTATTCTTGGCACGTCCGATCGGCCTAACTGGACCGATGCCGGAACCTTGGAAACGCTGGATTTATGCCTGTCCTGCAAGGCCTGCAAAACCGAATGCCCCAGCAGCGTGGATATTGCCCGGCTTAAAGCGGAATATATGGCCCGGCGTTACCATGAAATCGGCCCACCCCTGGCGGCGCGTATGTTTGGCCATGTTCACACACTCAATCGCTTCGGTTCCATCCTGCCCGGGTTTGCCAACCGCGTGCAGAATTTCCCGCCCATGCGAGCTATGATGAATTATCTCCTGGATTTGGCACCGCAACGAGCTTTGCCAGCATTTTCGCTACCGTTGCACAAATTGTTTCGCAATAGCCTGCGGGGAAAAAACCCTGTCCATGGCCTCAAAGTGGCACTCTTTGCCGATTGTTTTACTTCTTCCAATGAATCGCATATTGGCCTGGCTGCCGCACGGGTATTACAGAAACTCGGTTACCGCGTGGAACTCATCAGCAACGGATGCTGCGGCAGAGCCATGATTTCCAATGGATTGCTGAAAAATGCCCAAACCACCATTCGCAAGACGCTTGATTTGCTCAGGCCCGCCATCATTGATCCCGATGTTATCGCAATTATCATCTGCGAGCCGTCCTGCCTCAGCGCAATGATTGATGATTGGCAGCATTTTCATGGCATCGGACCCGCGGAAGTGCTCAAACAATTGGCGCAAAAGGCCATCTCTCCCACCGATTTTGTGCAACGCCATTGGAACGATCATCCCATGAAGCCCATCGTGCGGCAGAAACACAATGTCCCGGTATTACTGCATGGCCATTGCCACGCCAAAGCCTTATGGGGCACCGGTGATGACGCGGAACTGCTCAAACACCTGACCGGCGGAAACGCCACCGTTTTGGATACCGGCTGCTGCGGCATGGCCGGCGCGTTTGGTTACACCCGTGACCACTATGAATTATCCATGAAAATCTTCGGCCAGAAAGAATTTGATCCGATCCGCCAGGCTTCCGCCGAAACGGTGATTCTCGCCGCCGGCACCTCCTGCCGCCACCAGATTCAACACGCCGCCGGGAGAAAAACCATCCACCCCATTGAATGGCTGGCTGAATTGCTGTGAATCGGCTTGCCAGAATTCGCCGGTACCGTAGAATAACGGGTCTCGCGTGAAACGCGGGAGGGGGCATAGTCCCTTTAGAGGCCGTAGCTCAGCTGGTAGAGCAACAGACTTTTAATCTGTGGGTCCTGGGTTCGATCCCCAGCGGCCTCATTTTTCCGTCCGGAAAAAATGAGTCAAAAAAGCCAATAAAATGCAGTAAAATCAAGTCAATGCTCAATCCTTCCCATTTTTGATGAAAATGCGTAATAGTGAATATAAATACCTAACAATGCCCTAAAGGGGGTAAAGTTTGGTCTAACCTGTGGTCCTGAAGTGAGACCGGAATATGAAAACCTCGCCGTGCGGAATCGGATGGCAATTTTCTCCCCTGACAGTGTTCTTCGTATCACGGGTGGCAAGAGCACCGCATTGGCGGCCAGCATTCAGAACGCTCGTACTCAGCTGGCCGCCGCCGCCTCCTTGTGAATCAACGTGTTCCAGATTCCAGGATCAGAATTCATTAAACCGCTTTTTTTCACCACAGTGGCGGGAGAGGGAACGGAGGTTCCCTGGCGGCTGCCGCACAGCTTGGTTTCCGAAATCGTTTTGACTGCTGCGACCATCTCTTTACTCATTACCCATCATGCAATGCAGCTGCCACGATCGGCCACCCCCGCCGTCCGTCGCCCATTTCTCGTTGAGAGCGGCGTTTCGTTGAAGCGTGTCGTTCCATCGTCGTATCTTTGTGTCGTCGTGTCGTTGTGGTAAATACCGTCGTGGTCGTCGCCGCCGCCCCTTTGCGGTTCACCCCGTCGTCGAACCCTCCGTTTACCTCCGCCGCCTCCTTGTGAATCAACGTGTTCCAGATTCCAGGTTCCGAATTCATTGGACCGCTTTTTTTCACCACAGTGGCGGGAAAGAGAACGGAGTTTCCTAGGCGGCTGCCGCACAGCTTGGTTTCCGAAATCGTTTCGACTGCTGCGACCATCTCTTTACTCATTACCCATCATGCAATGCAGCGGCCACAGATCGCCCGCCCAAGCACCACAACGCCGCCCATTTTACCGCCACGCC
The DNA here is from genome assembly GCA_021785155.1 of Planctomycetota bacterium. The sequence goes on along the minus strand of JAJYGE010000101.1, from coordinate 139 downwards.
ATACACAATCCACCAAGCCGCTAAATCCACCGCCAATTGCAATATCAGATCACGTCCGCGTTTCACTTCTCGCCCGATCTATCGGGCCGCAGTCCGATTCACACCCTGTTATTGATCAGTGCTCATTGTAATCGGCCCC
>JAJYGE010000298.1 GCA_021785155.1 Planctomycetota bacterium | reverse complement strand
TGATTTCAACGCCAACCAATGGGTCGCCATCGCCCGCGAAGCCGGCATGAAATACATTGTTATTACCAGCAAGCATCATGACGGCTTTTGCATGTTTCGCACCAAGGCTACTAACTTTAATATAGTTAAAGCCACGCCTTGGCACAAAGACCCATTGGCCATGCTTTCCGCGGCGTGCCGGAGGCAGGGAATTAAATTCTGTACTTATTATTCCATTATGGATTGGCATTCACGGGACCAAGTGCCCGCACATCCCAGTGCGACGCATCCAACGTATAATCCAACACATTTTGCGCCGGGTCGCGGGCTGGCGTATCTGCATTACATGGAACGGCAACTTCATGAACTCATCAGGCAATATCACACCAACCTTATCTGGTTTGACGGCGAATGGATGCATGGATGGAGCCGGGCAGACGCCAAGGCGCTGTATTTTTACATCCGCCGAATGGATCCCACCGTGATTCTCAACGCGCGGATCGGTTTCGGTTATGGGGATTACATGACCCCGGAGCAGAGTATTCCGGCGCGGGGACTACCCGGTCCATGGGAAACCTGCATGACGATCAACAACACTTGGGGTTACGTTTCATGGGACCACGATTGGAAATCCTCCGCGACACTTATCCGTCATCTTATCCAATGCGCCAGTGGAGGCGGCAATTTTCTTTTGAATGTGGGCCCTACGGGCAAAGGCGTCATACCCGCGCCAGAGGTGCAACGGTTGCTCGCTATCGGCAAATGGCTAAAGATTAACGGCGAAGCTATTTACGGCTCGCATCGTACGCCGTTTGCCAAGGCGCTGCCGTATGGTTATGCAACGCAAAAGCATGACAAGCTCTTTCTGGAAGTGGTTCGCTGGCCCCAAAATCGGACTCTGGTCGTGCCCATGACCAACCGAATCATCAAAGCTTATTTGCTGGCAAATCCCTACATCCACTTGAGAACAGCCTTAGGGAATGGCGGTCAACTGGTCTATTTACCGGCTGCCGCACCGGACCCGGTAGCCAGCGTGGTGGTTTTAGAAACTACGGGCACGGTAAGGCCAATCGTGGTTCCCGACAACCATCCCGGTGACGCACAAGAACCCCGTCGGAATTAATGCTGGAGAACATGACGGGGTGCATCTAATGCGAAGGAATCTTAAATTCCGAAACATGTGTAAGGATTAACTTATGTATTTTACCGCAGCATGGGGTATTTCTAAAAATATCTTCCGCAGGATTGCGAAAGCGCTCCTGCTCTTATGTTGCATGTTATACGGAGAGAGCGCTCTGGCCGTTGTGGCCAACCAGCGAGCGGCGGGACAGGCGGGCAAGGACTATTCCCCGGCAAGGTATGTCGACCCCTTTATAGGGACTGGCACCGGTTCCGGAGGGGCTACCAATTGCTTTCCAGGTGCATCCATGCCGTTCGGCATGGTGCAATTAAGCCCGGATACAGAATCGACTGGTGCTGGCTACCACTATTACCAGACTGATATTCAGGGTTTCAGCATGACGCACATGAGTGGCGCCGGGGCACCGAGTGCCGGAGATATATTTTTCACGGCAACTACTGGGGCAGTACACACCCAGATCCAGAATTTTCAATCGTCGTATTCCCACAAGCTGGAGTCAGCTTCACCGGGGTATTATCAGGTGGTTCTCCAGCGGTGGGGAATTCAGGTCAATCTTACGTCAACGGATCGCTGCGGCTTGGCGCGCTTCGTGTTTCCAGCGGGCAAGCGGGCCAATGTGTTGGTACCGATCAGCCACACTCTTAATGAGACCGCTGGGGCGAAGATTCGGTTGCTCAATAACCATGAGATAACGGGCCAGGTGACAAATCACTGTTTTTGCGGCAACTGGCAAACTTATACGGTTTACTTTGTGATGAAGTTCAGCGAACCATTCGAGGCCACTGGAATCTGGAATGGTAAAAATGGTGGTGGCAGGATTGATGCAGAATTGAGAGCCACTCAACAAACCAAATTGGGCCAGTGGATTGGCGCGTACGCAAGCTGGCCTAAATCTCCGCATCCGCGAGCTATCACGGTGAAGGTTGGCATTTCCTATGTGAATTTGGCTGGGGCTAAAAACAATCTGCAACAGGAGGTCGGCAATAAAAGTTTCACTTTTGTCCGAAATGCAGCCGACGCAACTTGGAATAAAGCACTGGATGTCATCCGTGTTACCGGCGGTTCAATCTTGGAGCGCGAAGTTTTTTACACAGCCCTGTATCACAGCCTGTTGATGCCCAATCTTTTTAGCGATGCCGATGGACGGTATCTGGGCTTTGATGGCAAGATTCACCAGGTTGCCACGGGGCATCGGTTTTACTGCAACTATTCGGGATGGGATATCTACCGTAGTGAAATGCCCCTGCTGGCATTAATCGCGCCACGGCGCGTGGAGGATATGTGTAACTCTATTGCCTTGGATTACCAACAGGGTGGTTGGGTTCCGCGATGGCCGCAGATTAACCATTACACTAACGTCATGTGCGGCAGCCCGCTGACCACGGTAATGTGTACGGCGTATTTGGATGGGCTGCATGGCTTCAATATTGAAGCCGCGTGGCGGGGCATGTTCAAAGACGCAATGCAGGCACCGTTCGCTGGCTACGTAAAACCGGCGGACGTGCGTGTTGCTTGGGCGGGGTTGGGTAAAGAGTGCTTGGTTACTAGGCAGCGTCCCTATGCCGGTGAAAGCAATATCAACTGGATCAACAAATTGCACTATGATCCGGACAATTATGAAAGCTATGGCTCAGTATCGCAGATTCAGGAAGACTGTATCGCGTATTCATCGCTTTACTACCTGGCAAAAGCGTTAGGAAAAATGCATGATGCAAATATCCTATTCAAGCGGGCGCTCTATTATCGCAATGTATTTGATCCGGTGGATCGGTTTTTCCGGCCACGACTATCCACCGGTGGTTGGAGGAAGCCATTCTCACTTCTGCAAGGCCACGGGTTTGTGGAAGGATCAGCATTGCAATACCAATGGCTCGCTCCGTGCGATCTATCGTGGTTGGTAAATGCGGTCGGGCGGGAGCGATTCAACCACCGCCTGAGCGTTTTGTTTAATGGTCAAACGACATCTTTAACGCCAATGCCAAACCGGTCAAGTACGATGGTAGGGAATCTACCCGCCGAGGCGGGATCCCCAGGGTGTTATAATCCCTACAACGAGCCGGACCTGGAAGCTCCCTTCGAGTTCAACTTCTCTGGCGAGCCATGGAAAACGCAATTGATTGTCCGGGACCTCTTGCGAAAATACTACAGGCTTTCTCCCAACGGCATCCCTGGCAATGATGACTGTGGCGAAATGTCGTCCTGGGCGGTTCTAGCAATGATGGGCTTTTACTCCGTTGATCCAGCCAGTACCGCATACGAGATCTGCAGCCCTGTCTTCCACAGTATCCGGATTCGTCTGCATTCACCATATCGCGGAAGGCGTTGGGTTATCAGAACTTCGCTGCACGCGGGATACGCTCCGTATATCCGGTCTGTGCAGCTTAATGGTCGACCTCTACGGCGCAATTGGCTGTGGTTTCACACGATGGCCGGCGGCGGCGAGTTGGATTACCAGTTGGGAACATTGCCAAACAAGGCTTGGGGAACTGCGGCAACGGACGCTCCACCGTCGCTGAGTAAACCACAGCGCCGGGAAAGCGGTGACGAAGCTCCTTCGAATACCCATCCACCGCGGTGAGGAACGAACGGCAGCATTGCAGTGGCAAACGTGACGGGAATAATTATTTTCCCACGGCGGTTTTGGATAAATGGAGAGGCGACACCATGAAAATAGTAACCAATAGTTCCGTACGGCGGATGGGGATCATTACCGGCTTATGTTTACGTTGGTAAGGACCTTTTTCCCCGCAGGAGCTGATATAGAAGGATAACCGTATGGCTAATATGACCAATATCCCAGTGAATCGACCGCGTAATCGACTTGTGGGTTCCAACCCTAAAATTGGTATTCGGCCCGCCATTGATGGCCGACGTGATGGGGTGCGTGAATCGCTGGAAAAACAGACCATGGACATGGCCCGTAGCGTGGCGCAGTTGTTGACCACACAATTGCGCCACGCCGATGGCACCAAGGTTCAGTGCGTTCTGGCGGATAGCACCATCGGCGGGCTGGCGGAAGCAGCGCTTTGCGCACAAAAATTCGCGGCGGAAGGTGTCGGAGTGTCCATTACCGTCAGCCCCTGCTGGTGCTACGGGTCGGAAACCATGGATATGGACCCACTGATACCCAAAGCGGTGTGGGGGTTTAATGGAACGGAACGGCCCGGGGCGGTTTATCTGGCGGCGGTGGGAGCCGCCCACAGTCAGAAAGGCCTTCCCACGTTTAATATTTATGGTCGCGATGTACAGGATGCGGACGATACGGTCATCCCGGAAGATGTGCGGCAGAAACTGCTGCAATTCACCCGTGCCGGTTTGGCGGTGGCGGCGATGCGCGGACGGTCGTATTGCTCCATCGGCGGAGTGTCCATGGGCATTGCCGGATCGGCGGTGGATACCGCATTTTTTGAAGCGTATCTTGGTATGCGCGTCATGAATGTGGATATGACCGAGTTGACCCGCCGCATTGAGCGAAAAATTTATGATCCCAAAGAATTCACACAAGCCCTAAAATGGACAAAAGCCAACTGCCCGGAGGGGCTGGATGCGAACTCCGCATCACGTCGGCGCAATCGCTCCCTGAAAGATAAAGAGTGGGAGCAATGTGTGAAGATGGCCATGATTGTGCGTGATCTGATGATCGGTAATCCGCAACTGGCTGCACTGGGATATGGTGAAGAAGCTCTGGGGCACAACGCCATTGCCGCGGGTTTCCAGGGGCAACGCCAATGGACCGACCATTATCCCAACGGGGATTATCTGGAAACTATTCTTAATTCCTCATTTGATTGGAGTGGCATCCGTCAGCCATTCATCGTCGCCACGGAAAATGACGCACTCAACGGTGCGACCATGCTTTTTGGCCACTTGCTTACCGGCGCGGCCCAGATATTTGCCGATGTTCGCACCTATTGGAGTCCGCAAGCGGTGCAACGCGCCACCGGACACGAGCTGCGGGGCGATGCACAGGGTGGCGTACTGCATCTGATTAACAGCGGCTCGGCGGCGCTGGACGGCACCGGGTGCCAGACGCTCAATGGGCAGGCTGCTATGAAACCGTGGTGGCAGATCAAATCGCAGGAAGCGGCGGCTTGTCTGGGCGCGGCCGAATGGTGCCCGGCCATTTATGAATATTTCCGCGGGGGCGGCTTTTCCGTGCGGTTCCGAACCCGTGGAGGCATGCCAGTGACGGCGGCCCGTCTCAATATTATCAAAGGGTTGGGGCCTGCCCTGCAAATAGCCGAGGGAATGACAGTCGATTTACCACCTGCTGTTCACGACACATTGGATCGGCGTACGAACCCGACATGGCCGACCACCTGGTTTGCGCCGCGTTGCACGGGGCATGGTGCGTTTCGTGACGTGTATAGCGTGATGAATAATTGGGGGGCCAATCACTGTGCCTTTAGCTGCGGCCACATTGGTCATGAAGTTATTACGTTGGCGGCAATGTTGCGAATACCGGTTTATATGCACAATGTGCCGGAGGAACGGATTTTCCGTCCCGGCACCTGGACGGCGTTTGGAGCCGATGAACCGCAAGCCGGAGATTTTGCCGCGTGCCGGAACTTTGGTCCATTGTATGGAAGGTACTGATTCATGAAAAAGTTAACGAACATGTTCCGCACGGCCGATGGGGCTAACTACTGGCTTACTTTTGCGCTGGTCACCAGCCTTTTTCTCCTGTGGGGCTTGTTCAGCGGCATGATTGATGTGCTCAACAAGCACTTTCAGGATTCGCTGCATGTGACCAAAGCGCAATCCGCGCTGGTCCAGGGATCGTGGTATGGGGCCTATTTTCTTTTAGCGCTGCCTGGCGGCTGGGTGGCACGAAAACTCGGATATCGCGGCGGCATTCTCGCCGGCTTGATTCTGGCACTGGTGGGCTCGCTTTTATTTATCCCGGCCGTGCGGATTCATGCGTCGGAAGTCATCATGTTCGCGGCATTCTTAAGCGCTTTGTTTGTGGTGGGGGCCGGGATGACTTTTCTGGAAACTGTGGCTAATCCATACACCACCGTTCTAGGGCCGGTGGAATCGGCGGTTTCCCGGATCAACCTGGCCCAAAGCTGCAACGCGATCGGCTGGATGCTTGGCCCCATCGTCATCAGTTACTTTATTATGTCCAAAACTGCGGTCGCCGATACCAGCAACAGCGCCATCTATCTGCCGTATTTGATCCTGGCCGGATTGGTGGCCATCTTAATTGTGGCATTTCTTATTACACCGGTTCCCGATCTTCACGCACCACAGGAAGAACATGCGCCAACACGAACAACACAGCACACCCGTCCCCTGATGAAGGAAAAACATTTTGTATTGGCGGTGGCAGCGCAATTCTTTTATGTGGCCGGGCAAACCGGGATATTCAGTTTCTTCATCAATTATGTCAAGGATGACCGATATTCGCCCGCACTGCCGCTGTGGCTGGCTTCGCGACTGCCGACTACGATGACGTTTTCCCATGCCAATCAGTGGCATATCACCGAGTACGGAGCCGGCATTATGTTATCCGTGGCCTTTGGCTGCTTTCTGGCGGGGCGTATTTCCGGCAGTGCGATTCTGCGATTTTCCAAGGCACACACGACCTTGGGTATCTATGCATTGGTTAATGTGGTGATGATGTTGCTGGTATATCTGAATCTGGGCTGGACCTCCATTATTGCGTTAATGCTAAGTTATTTTTTCATGTCCATTATGTACCCGACAATTTTCGCCTTGGGCATTCGCGGCCTGGGTGAAAAAACGAAACTTGCCGCCTCCTGGATAGTCATGTCCATTGTCGGAGGTGCCATTATGCCGTTGTTCATGGGCTGGCTGGCGGATCAATATTCCATGCGGGTTGGATTTCTTATGCCGCTGGGATGTTTTGTGTTTATTATGTTTTACGGATTCTTCTGGCAGCGGTTTTTCCGCTGGGACATGGAGCCGGAGGAAATCTCAAATAGCACGGCATCTCCAAGCTAGTGCCCTGTTCCACCCGTAATTACGGATGGAACAGGGCACTAGCCGCGGAATTTATTCCGCGCGATAGTTTCGGTCACGGACAATGTGCCGACGAGTGCCGCCCACAAATCGTCCACCGTATTGCGATTGGAAGTATTGATGGATGGGACGGATATTAAAAGGACCACTTTTATGCTGAAAACACCCGTAATTCATCCGCAGATTCTCGCGGCCCTTGGGCGCGGCGGTCACAGCAGTAAGGTGCTTATTGCCGATGGCAATTATCCCTCGTGGACTCGCCGTGGCCCTAACGCGGAAGTGGTGAATTTGAATCTCGCGCCGGATATGCTTAAAGCCACGGATGTGCTCAATATCATCCTGCAGGCCATACCCGTGGAAGAAACCGTGGTCATGGCTCCCAATAAAACTGGACCCTATAAACTTAAGGAAGATCCTCCAATATTCAGGGAATATGCGGCCTTGTTGGATAAATGGTCCCCGGGAATCAGTCTGAAAAAAATTGAACGCTTTGCCTTTTATGATGCCGCATCCACTCCGGATGTGTGCCTCTCCATTGCCACCGGTGAAAGCCGGATTTACGCCAATATCCTTTTGACTATAGGCGTCGTGCGATCCGGCGGTTAATCCGTCGGCGGTGCCGAATCTTGATCTCGCCCGCCCGGCGCGGCCTTTAGGGCCCGCCAAGAAATAGCCTTTCCAATTTGGCTTGGTATTCAGGCGTGACAGAGCACTGGCAGTGTTGTACGCTGGTTGCGAACCCATGCGGATATGCCCCTCGCCGTCATCGCGAAACAAATTGTGTATCCCAACGGCCTGTGCCACAATCCGTCAATTTCTTCGTCGTGCGCAAAGATTTCCTAGGAACCTTTTTCGGCACGGTCTTCCAAAAATCCGTGTTATTGTGGTAAACATTTCCCTGTGGTGAGCCGGCAAAAATCTTTGAAAATCCTTGGAATCTGTGGATATGACGTTTTGGTTGCGGCTCCGCGCCGTGGCCTTGATCAGTATGGTCAGTACCGGTCATTGTTCGTTGGCCGTTGAAATTACCCTACCGTCCTCCGGCACCTCTGCTGCCTCCTTGTGAATTTCCGTCGGGTCGCCGTCGTCCCGCTGCATCACCTCCGCGTGACATTTTGGTTGCGGCGGAGCCGCGCTGGGGAAAATGCGCGATGCACAAAAATTTTTATCGGTCCGGCACGCCGGTACCACCGCAACTCTGGTGCCCTGTTCCACCCGTAATTATGGGCGGAACAGGGCACCAGCCAATCGGCATCCCCGTGAACGGTTAAAATTTCTGCAATAATAAAAAAACCAGGCTGGCGGCCCGAAGGAACGCCAGCCTGGGGAGGGAGAGAGAGAGCAAGTTCGGTATCTAATCAGCTACCTGCTGATCAATATTCACTTCACACTCTATATATCGTAGCATCCTTTTCTAAAACTTCAACTCTTTTTACAAATTTTTTTATTTTTTTTTCCACGGGGCTTTCCCCGAAGGCCTATAAAGCATCCCAGCCTATCAAAAAAAACAATTTTTCCCCAATTATCCACCTATTTTATCGGATAAGAACATTCTTACCTGATCCAAATGAATGCGTTCCTGCTGGAGGGTATCACGGTACCGAACGGTCACGGTCTGGTCTGATAGTGTCTGTGTGTCTACAGTAAAACAAAATGGCGTGCCGGCTTCATCCATCCGCGCGTAGCGTTTGCCAATGTTCTGTTTTACGTCAAACTGAATATTCCACGTTTGTCGCAAGTCCATGTATAGCTTCTCGGCAATCTCCGGCATACCCTCTTTATCCACTAATGGGAAAATCGCGGCTTTAATAGGTGCCATCCGCGGATGGAATTTCATTACCACGCCGCTGGGCCGGCCCGGATCATCATGATACGCTTCGCAAAGCAGCGCCAATGTCCCGCGGTCCGCACCCGCCGAGGGTTCAATAACATGGGGGAAATAACGCTCATTGCGTTCCTGGTCGAAGTATTTGAGCTTATCGCCCAAGCCTGAAAATTCCGCGTGTTGCCGCAGGTCAAAATCAGTGCGGTGGGCCACGCCCTCAAGTTCGCCAAAGCCGGGATCGGTAAATGGAAAGCGATATTCAATATCGCTGGTACCGGCCCCGTCCCTGGCATAATGCGCCAACTCATCGCGGTCATGCTCGCGCAGTTGTAAATTTGTGCTGGTCAGGCCGATGCCCTGCCACCATTGGAATCGCCAATCCCGCCACCATCTGTACCATTCCCCGGCGGTGGAGGGATGAACGAAAAATTCAATTTCCATCTGCTCAAACTCGCGTGAGCGGAAGGTGAAATTCCGCGGCGTAACTTCATTGCGGAAGGCTTTGCCGATCTGGGCGATGCCGAACGGAATCTTTACGCGTGACGTATCGGTTACGTTTCGAAAATTGGCGAATATGCCCTGGGCCGTCTCTGGCCGCAGATAGGTCATGGAGGCGTCATCCTGTACCGCGCCGGTATGGGTCTGAAGCATCAGGTTAAATTGCCGCGGTTCAGTAAGTGAACCGGCTTTTTGTGAAAACGGCGATGGAATCGTCGCCGGCGAACCGCGCAGTAAGGCGGGGTTTAGCGGGGCTATGATGCCCACAACAGCTTCACCCCGCTGCTCTAAAATCACCCGATCGGATCCGCTCTCACGGATACGCAAACCGGTTCCGGCGTCTTTGAGCATTTTCTTGCCCTGTTTATCGAATATTTCCGCCGCTTCACCCGTGCTTGCCGCGATCATTGTAAGTATGGGTATTTGGCCCGCCGCAATGGCCGTCGTTAACTGCCGACTGGAAGCATCCGGACTTTCCGCGGTCGCGCCGACAAACAAACCACACAGGTGATCCGCCCGGAACCGCTGCTTGGTTTCTTTATCATCCACCATGGGATCATTGAACCCGGTGGCATGGCCGGAAGCCTCCCACACACGCCGGTTCATAATAATAGAGCAATCCAGGCCGACCATGTCAATAATATGCCCATCGGGGCCTTGGGGCGCGCAACGCACCACATCACGCCACCACGCATTTTTTAAATTCCGTTTGAGCTCCACCCCCAGCGGACCGTAATCCCAGAAGCCATTGATGCCGCCGTAAATTTCCGAGGATTGAAAAACAAATCCGCGCCGGCGGCACAGAGCGACAATTTTTTCCATTTTACTGTTGGATGTTTCAGCCATTGTGATTCCTTAAATCTTCCGCGTAAATGCCGCGCTATGATTTTCCGCCGACGAGCTGGTCGAGAACAAACTTCCGGTGGGGGGGCTTCCTTTTTCGGCGCATCACCCGCCGATCATGTTTATGATTCGAGTGTGATTTCAGCTGCCGGTATTTTCGCCGGATTGTACCGGCTGTTAGGCACGGCTACGCGCCGGTTGGTCGGCTCACCGGGCAAAACCTGACTTAAAAAGGCTACCGCTACCAGCAGAAAAATATTCCCCAGCAGCAGCCACCAGCGATTTTCCATAATTCCCTCGCGCCGCATATACACAAAAGCCGCCGACTCAAGAAACGTAGATCGGA
>JAJYGE010000525.1 GCA_021785155.1 Planctomycetota bacterium | reverse complement strand
AGGCAAGATGGCCTACGGGTTTTTCAAGGCGTAAATTTACGAACGTTCGTTGAAAAAGTGAATAGTTGTTCGACTGGCCGCAAGGATGGGGTCAAGTTTTCGCGTTGCGCGAAAACATAGAACAGTAGATTTGTGAACTGGTGATTAGAAGAGCACGGATGAGAAATAGTGAATTCGCCCATGCCTTATGGTACGGGTTTTTGATGATCCAATGTGTGATCACACCGCACGGAAAGCGTGACGAATTCTTTTATGGGAGTAGCACGTATGTGCAGGACTAAATCTTATCGTGGTGGTGTGGTGTCTGTGCGGAGTTCCACCAGGATGTACGCACTCATGGGACAGAAGTTCGCCTTGGCGGCGGCAACAGCGGCGGCGATGGCGCTGGGTGCCTCTGGGGCGAACGCTGCGGCGTGCCTTTGGGTTTCCGCGCCGACTTGGAGCTATTCGGCAGCAGCTGCTGATTCACCGGTTGGGTGGGCCTATTTCTGGGGCTTGTCCGTTGGCGTGAACACCTATTCGTTCGCATATGCCTTTTCCAACGATGGGAGCGGGAACGCTGCGTACGCCTTCGCGGAAGCGTCGGCTGGTAGTCGTGGAGGGGCAGGTGCGATTGACATTTCCGGTTTGGCCGATCCCTATTCAGGCCTGTCCGTAAATGACCCATCATTTACCTCTTCCGGCCTGGGTAATCCGAGCGACTACCCGACCAGCAAGCCAGGCAGCGACCCGTTCACGACTGCGTATAGCATCTCGAACACGGGGATCACCTTCACCAGCGGCACCGGATCAGATTTGAACGGAGTTGACGCCCTACAGGCCTTCACTTACGCCAATAGCGGCTCGGCTTCCTATTCATCACTCGAATCCGCCCTTGGAGCCACGTCCAGCGGCGGCACGACAAGCGCTGGTGACGTTAGTGGCATCGGAACGCTGACCAGCGACTTGGGCCTAGTCCCACTTGATGCTCCGATCACCGATCTGGGCAACAGTCTGACAAGCCTGACGTTTACGGAAAATAATTCAAGCGTGAACCCGGCGAACGTTATTCTCGTCGGGACAGCCGTCCCCGAACCGGCTTCACTTGTTTCGCTGGCCCTGGCCGGAACGGGCCTGTTACTGCTCCGCCGCCGTAGAAATGCTGTGGGCTAAGAGCTGATATATCAGATGTGGCATGGGCAATGCCAATGACGGGATGGAGCAAGCTGGAGCGGATCAGATGGGCGCAAGGGGAGTCGCGGAGATGGAGTCCCGGCATTTCGGGACGGCAGCGGCGGACGGACACGCCCGCCGCTGCCATCAACGGATTGGCAGATGCCGCATGGATGCGGTAGGAATGTAATACGTGTCCCGCGAACGGCTTTGCGGTTCCATTCCAATTGTTTCAGAGCCGCTGCTTCGCGGCGCGAAGAAAGAAAACTGTGAATCCGTAAGCGCCCCGTGACGCGGGCTTTTGATGATCCAATGTGTGATCACACCGCACGGAAAGCGTGACGAATTCTTTTATGGGAGTAGCACGTATGTGCAGGACTAAATCTTATCGTGGTGGTGCTGCGGCAGGAACCGGCATGGTATTACTCGTACTTCTCTTCACTGGGATTTCCATCCGGGCCGAGGTCGTATTCTATACTGAACCTGAAGGGGAATTTGGCAACTTAAATCAATCGAGCGTTGGTTCGAACGGTTCCGGCGGCGCAAATAATTTCTGTGCCCCAACCGCCACCATGAATTCCTTTCAATATCTCCAAAATGAGTACCCGAATATTTACGGAAAGGACGCATCCGGTAACCCGGTGTTGGAAGGTGGGCAAGGAAGTTGGCTGAAGGCCGCCCAGTTGCTTGCAAGTTCCACGTTTATGAACACCGATCCGAATAGTGGCACGTCGGAGGATAACTGGGTTAACGGAAAGCTGGATTACATTGAGACCTACGCGCCCGATACGACTTCCTTTGCCGGCATGGATGGTGATTCTACCACCGCCCGCCCGTCTTGGGATCAAAATGCCTATCCCACACTCAATTTTCTAATCGATCAACTCAAGAGCGGTGAAGATATCGAGCTGGGGCTCGATCAGTCTCTACTGACCAGCAAGGGCGGGCATGTCGTGACGCTCCAAGGAATTGTCTGGAACGATGTGAATAACAACGGCGTTTTTGACATCGGGGATACTCTGACGCTACAGGTCATAGATCCCGCAAATCCAAATGTTATCACTGCTCTGACTATGTACCCTGGTCCGCCAATGAGCGTTGAAGGAGGCGATTATAATGGGTTTTTGTTGACCGGTGCGCTTGCTGAAAGTCCGATCACACCGTTACCTTCCTCTGTAAATATGGCGATGGCAGGATTGGTTGGCCTGGGAGGCTTGGCGCTGGTGCGACGGCGCAAATACTTGCGGCGGGCCGAATCGCTGTAAGGCCCCGCGCACCACAAGCGAGCGCCGGCGACGTTCCGCCCATCTAATTGGGCCATGCGAATAGCGAGATGGAACGAACACAGCGGCAAGGAGTTTGGAGCAAGCGGAGCTTGTGAGAGTTACGAGCAAAGCGGCGGCGGGCGAGCACGCCCGCTGCCGTAATGGACGGATGGTGTAGTTCCGCAAGGTTGCGGGCGAATATAGATGAAAACAGTGCCGCCAATCGGCGTTCTGGCTCCGATTGCTCGGAGCCGTCGGCCTACGGCGTGAGGAAAAGGGAATTGTTGATTTGCCGGCGCTTTTATGGTACGGGTTTTTCGCTGATCCAATTGGTGATCGCGCCGCACAAAAATGCGTTGCGGATAGGCTTCTATAGGCACGTAGACTCAGGCTGTTTTGACCTTACCACCAATCCTTTGATCCGATTATTTTATCGGACGGATAGCGCGCGGTACCCCAATCTTATCCTGAAATCTTTGCCGGAATTTATTTGCTTTCCTTTTGGATCGGGTATACACTCAACAAAGTATAAGATATTGTTCGTTGAAAAAGCCGTAAACGGTAATATAATCGGGAGCGCATAGATTTGAGACTGGAGGAAGTGGAATTTGAAAAAGTGACGAGCAACAAATCGGTGGACGGGCACGCCCGCCGGCGCAATAGGGGCCGCATGGAGGTAGGCCCGCGATAGCTCCTTTCTCTTACGGATACAATGTTCAGAGTATAAGCGCGAACGGTGTTTTAGTTCCGGCGAGTCGGAGCCACCAATTCGCGGGGTAATGGAATTTTTGTTGAGAGGTAATTCTATGAAACAGTCAATTTTTTCACCCCAAATGGCTTTGGCTTCGGGAGCATTGCTTGCTGGCGCAATGGCCCCGGCACCACAATGCTTTGGCTCAGCGGTTGGGGCAACGCCCAGCTATTACGCGTTTCAATTCACCAATGGAACAGGTAGCTCGCAAAGCAGCCTGAGCATGGTATTAAACGGCAATCAAACCGGTGGATTTAGCGGACTATACTCTGCGGGTGGCTATGAGAATTCTCTCGGTGGGACATCTTCGGCCAGCTACACCAGCGGCACGGGTACCACGATCACCTTTTCCGCAAGCAACGGCAATTCGCTGGCTAACAATGCAAACGCTACCGTCGGTTTTAGCTGGAACCGATTCTCCGCACCGCCTGTTACCAGTGTTTACTGGGGAAATGGTGGAACCGGTGATAATATTTCACCGCTGCCAATAACGGCGGTGGCCTATGAGATACCAGCGCCGTGGGCGGTTTTCACCTATACGATTGCGGGAACCGACTATTGGTTTGAACAACCTTACGCATCCGGGGTCAATCCCTTCCTCCAACTCACAAATTCCAGTGCCAGCAACGAAACGCTTTCCAGTGTGGGTTATATGCTCAGCGATACATTAATACCACTGGATAACCTGAATTACTCGAATGAGCCGCCACCGGGGATCAACGGATCGCCATTTACCGCAATACCCAGCTTGGACGGTTATACGTTGGACGCCAATGGTGGCAACACTGCCTACTACAGCGTTCCAACACCCGAACCGGCAACATGGGCGCTGTTAGCCCTTGCCGGAACGGGCCTGCTGTTGCTCGGCCGCCGTAAAAATATTGCAGACTAAGCGGCAATTTCTCCGGCGCAGCGCGGGCCATGCGACTGGCGGGATGGAGCAAATTAAGGCGGATCAGGCGGAAACAACACCCGTCGCGGCATGCCAAGTCGGCGGACGGACACGCCCGCCGATGCCATCAATGGATTGCGGATATCGCATGGATGCGGCAGGTATGCAATTGATATGCCGCGAGTGGCTTCTTCGCTCTGAGTGTATCGGGGCCGCTGTTTCTTGGCTCGCAGGCAACTCCGCCGACGAATTTGCCCACCCTTGCTTGGGGCAGGTCTTTACGGTACAAATGATGTGACCAACACTGCCGGGAAGCGGAACGGATTGATTATCGGGATGTACAGCTTGGGTTATCCGAAAAGTTGCATCACGTACGGCGACGCACTCTTGCACAAGCGGAAAACAGTCCGCAATGCTGGTGCCGTGATGCGTATCTTGTGGATTGTCGCGAGCCTCGGATTCGGGACGGCTTTTAATCTTCCGACATCCGCTGCGTCGGTTCGCAATCATGATGGTGATCGCTTTGTCGGCACCACCTGGAGTGGGTTTAATTCGCCTTTTTTTGGAACATTTTTTACCCAGATCACGCCGGAAAATGCGGGCAAATGGAGGTCTGTGGAGCCGCGAAAGGGAAAATTTTACTGGGGAGCGTTAAATGCCATGTATCATCTGGCGGCACGCGAGCATCTGCTTGTAAAGCAGCACAATATGATCTGGGGCCAGCAGCAGCCACGATGGGTGAATGTGCATAATGCCGCGGCGGCGGTGCGGGCGTGGTACGCCGCCTATGCCAGACATTACAACGGCAAATTTCAAATGGTGGATGTGGTGAATGAACCATTGCATAATCGTCCGGCGTATAAGAAGGGTTTACCCGGTGGCCAAACCAGATGGGGCTGGTTGATCTGGGCGTATCAATTGGCGCGAAAGGATTTTCCCCATGCAAAATTGTTAATCAATGATTATAACATTCTGGGCTATCCGAGGGAGACCGAAAAATATATCCGCTTGATCAAATTACTGCAGGCCCGGCACTTGATTGATGGCATCGGTTGCCAGGCGCATGGATTGGAGCATATTAAAACGTCCGTCATTTATCATGATCTGCATCAACTCAACGCGCTTGGGCTTCCGATATATATCAGCGAATATGATTTGAATTGGAAAAGCGACCGCAAGCAATTGCGCCAGATGAAAACACAATTTCCAGTTTTCTGGAATGATCCGCAGGTGCGCGGCGTGACGTTCTGGGATTTTATGCAGGGCCATACGTGGCTGAAATATGCCTATCTGATCCGGAAGGATGGAACACCAAGACCAGCAATGCTGTGGTTGCAACGCTATCTCGCCGCGCATGGCACACGCTGAGACGGATGTTCCAGCAAAATCCGCTGATTTGTACTGCGATAATGCGCTGTAAAATCATATCGTTTTGCATCTTGGCGGCAGATTGTTTCTCGTGACCACCTGGACGCCACAATGGGGAAGCGCTGCGGGCAAGACCAGTGCTCTGTTCCCTCCGTAATTACGAATGGAACAGGGCACCAGCACCGCGGATTAAACCAACCGCACATCCATGCGCTGCCACGAAAATAGATTACACGCTGGAAGGTGGATTCACGCGACAAAGGGCTTTGTGTTCCGAAAACGACATTTCCTGATCTAAACTCAGGCTTAGTACCCCAGATAGAAGCCGTCAGGAAGAGTTGCGGTGGCGGGAATCCGTGCAAAAATCCAAGGTGTTTTGGCGGCATGGATCGATCCGCCAACGCCTTGAATGAATTGGGCCAAGGCCTCCGGAGATTTAAACCACCGCCCCGATAGCAGGACATCTTTAGGTTCACGGTGTGCCGAAAGCATATAAGGCGTGACAATTAAGCGCGTCGGGGTCAGGGAATCAATACGTACAATAAAAAAAAGATGCGCCACACCGGTCCGACGGGAAGAATTTATCAGTGATTGAGTAAATAATCGTTCCGAATTGTTATGCGCAGCCGCTAACTGTTTTTTCAGAGCGGCGATATTTTCGCCCTGATTAATCAGGGATGGGATGAAGACCTGGCAGGTCAGGAAGCGCTGCGTGCCCAGCGTCGTGATCCACGCCCGCATAACGCCGCAACTGATGATCTGATGACGGGCGCTGAATTGAACATTTTCCAGCAGATAACTGTGCGCATCCAGCGGATAAACAAGGAGTGTAATGTGCACACCCTTTTTTCCAGGCGTGGCCGAGACGTCAGTGGTTGTGCTCCAAACACCCACCAGTTCCGGGACCGCTTTCGCCGCCGACACCGGTCCTATTGGCTCATTGAAGTAATAGGGCGCGGCGCATCCGGTAAGAAGCATTAAGGTCGTGGCCGTCAACAAATGAATCAGACTTTTTGGCAACTGCGGCATTGCAGGCCTCCATTTCCATTACGGACTGGCGTAGAATAAATCGGGCAACGCGGTGGCGACAGACGCCCGATGCAGAACCAGGGGTGTCTGCGCTGCCAATGTACGACCGATTGGCCCGTTTACATAGCTCGCCAAATCCGCCGGTGATAACAACGCCTCCCCGGAAAATGGTGGCGAATGTGATAAGCCATCGACACTATTAAGATGGAACAATGGCGTAACAGTCAGGCTGTCGGGACTGATGGCATCAAGTTTTACGACAACATAGAGTTTGCCCATGCCGGTTTTTCCCGCGGTACGCATGAGCTTCCATAAAAATGGCCGGTCAGCGGGCGTTGCGGAATGCAGAGCTTTAAGCATTGAGGCCATGTTCTGTGTCTGCCGGGTTAGATCCGGCAACAGCAATTGACAGAAAAAATACCGGGAGCCATCAAGTTGCCTCTGGCGGGCTTGGAGTATAAGGCAACCGACCAGCGGCCTGCGGGTGTTGAAACAAACACATTCGACGATAAATGAATCTCTGTGCATCGGATAGACCACCGCACTGATTTCAAAACCATCGGGTTGATGCATAGTCCAAACACCGGCGAATTTATAGTCAGTTCTGTGCACATTGGTGGAACGGTAAGCGCCATGCCGGCGGCCTGCAACAGCTTTGCCCCCGACGTGCGATTGTACATTTGCCCTCCCGATCAGATTGGGATGTACGGTGTCAGGCAGCAACAATTTAATCAGCACCACCAGACCGATAAATGTTACCAAAGCGGCTGACACAACAATTGTTCGGCGATTTTTCCGGGACGAGAAATCCATGCCCGTTATGCTACCGCCCGCGCCAAGCAAAGGCCAGCTTCCCGCTTGCAGTTGGCGCGACCTTCGCGTATCATTAAGTCAATTCATCGGGTTAGACCGATGGAGGCCTGTGGCCTCGCGAGATACCGGTGTGCATAGTTGCCAGGCGTTGGTCGCGATGGAATATAAAGGGGTTTTCACTGCTCTAACCTTCTGAATGGGTTCAGTTTCTTATGAATTATCGTGAGTTTCGGCTCGTTCCATGATGATTTGGAGCGACAGTCAGGCACGATAGAGGTTAATACATGTGAAAAACGCGGATCAACATTTCCGCTTTGACTTCCCTTCCATCGTTCGCCATCTCCGGTTAATAATGTCGGTGTTTTTCGTCTAGTGCCCTGTTCCACCCGTAATTACGGGCGGAACAGGGCACTAGACTGACCATTAAAAGAATCACGCAGCCCTTCATATTTTTGTACTGAAGGGCTGAAAATATTGGACCCTTAACGCGGAGATCATCATGGAAGACACAATTCAAAGCAGCACCACGGCAGCCGAGGCTGAACCGCTGCAAATTAATGTGGAGGAATCAACCGGCGTTACGCGTAAAGTCAGCGTGACGATTCCAGAATCACGTATCAAAAGCAAATACGATACAGTGATGCAGACACTCCTGAAGGATGCCGCGCTGCCAGGATTCCGCAAGGGACGCGTACCACGGCGGTTGCTTGAAAAGCGCTTTAAATCGGACATTCAAAACGATCTCCGATCACAGATTGTTTCGGAATCGATGTCCGAAGCAATTGAAAAACATCATCTGCAACCCATCAGTGAACCGAAATTCGTGCCGGAGGTACCGGAAGTACCGGAAACCGGGGCCATGAATTTCACCGTTGAATTTGAAGTATTGCCCGAATTTACATTACCGGATCTTTCCGCGGTTGAATTGAAAAAGCCCACGCTTGCGGTGACGGAAGAGCGAATGTCGCTGGCCAAGGAACATTTACGCGGTAATCTTGCGGACATGCAGGAGGTACCGGAAATTGGTGATGCCGACGATCATATTGACACGGATATCACGATACTTGATCAGGCCGGCGCAGTTATTGAAAAAATCCCGCACCGACATGTTCACTTTACACCCGAATTTGTCATTGAAGGCTTCCGAATTGAAGGTTTTGACGGGCACCTCCGCGGAGCCAGGACCGGAAGCCCGGTACGCATCGATGTGACGGTTCCCCCGGATTTCAAGCGGGAGGATTTGCGCGGACAGAAAGCCACCTTGGAGTTCCACATTACATCCATCCGGCGGCGTGTCAAACCGGAATTGACTGAAGAACTGGCCAAAGCCAATGGCTTTGATGGTTTAAATGATCTCAATGAATCTTTACGACGCGCCATTGAAGATCGTTTGAAAAGCGAAGCCGCCCGTCTTCTGCGCGAACAGGCTGCCGAAAAGCTCCGGGAAATGATTCAAGTGGAAGTACCGCCATCATTGCTGAGTCGCGCTACGGCACAACTGGCGCAAAGCGTTATGCAGCAGGCCACGCAGGCGGGCCAACAACCGCAGCTCACCGCTGAAATGGTTGATCGAATGCGCGCCGCAGCGGAACCACGTGCCAAAATTGATGTCATTGTCATGCGTCTGGCTGATCGATTCGGCGTGGACGTACAGGATGGTGAGGTCAATGCGGAAGTTGCAATGATTGCCGATATGAATGGAATGCGACCAGAATTGCTGCTCAACCGTATGGCCAAGGGCGGACAGTTGGACGCCCTTCGATCAGAACTGCTGCAGCGTAAAGTTCTGGATCGAGTGGTTGAGCAATGTAAGACTGTTGACGTGGATGAAGCCCAGTGGAAGCAGGAGCAGGATCAGTTACGAGCCGCCACGCAGACCTCTGTTCCCGTTGAAACGCCGGAACTGGCGGCATCACCGGCTCCACAGACATGATGGTGTCAACGCCCGGCAGTGCGGAAACTATGAAAATTGATATTCGCAGGTGACGTGTGTCTGACGAGAATAGCAAGGCGGTCTCCGCTGGCGTTGATCGGCTGGCACCGGATTTACGGCATCGGCTGAAGTTGCGCGAATATCGACAAAAATATCATACACAACTCGCCGCGAGCCATCGAGAAAATCAATATTTTCATGACACCATAAATCATTTACTGTCGTGCCATATCCTGCCCGGGGCCAGGGTCCTGGACTTGGGTTGCGGCAATGGTGATCTGCTGGCGTTGCTTGCGCCGTCCGTTGGCGTGGGGGTGGATATAGATTCGGTAGTTGTGGAAAAAGCACGATTGCGCTATCCGAATCTTAACTTTTATGAAACCGCCATTGAAGACATTGCCACACTGAATCTATCGCCATTTGATTATGTGATATGCAGCGGCACATTGCAGGAAATATATGATCTGCACACCGTATGCAACGCTATTCGTACGGTTTGTCATGAACGAACACGTATTATTTTCTGCACGTACAGCCGCCTCTGGACGCCGCTGCTGCATCTGGCGGAACTTCTGGGACGGAAATTCTCCGCCCCCGACGAAAGTTGGCTGCCACGCGATGAGTTGACCAATTTATTGAACCAAAGTGACATGGAAGTCATCCGTCAAATCCCAGCCATGATTGCACCGGCGCGTATTCCCTTAATAAGTAACATTCTAAACCGCTGGTTGGCCCCATTACCCGGTATTCGGCAATTCGGATTATCCCTGCTGACGGTGGCTCGGATGGTTGACGTGTGTGATGCCCGGAACCGACCGGCGTCGGTAAGCGTTGTCGTGCCCGTGCGCAATGAATCGGGAAACATTGATGCACTCATTGAGCGACTGCCAATGATGGCTGATAACCAGGAACTGATTTTTGTTGAAGGCAACAGTACGGATGATACCTGGACATCGGTACAACGGGCGGTTGCAAACTACGGCGGCCCGATGAAACTTTCCGCTTTGAAGCAAACCGGGCACGGGAAGGGCGATGCGGTGCGAATCGGCTTTGCCGCCGCCACGGGCGATATTTTATTAATTCTGGATGGCGATTTATCCGTTCCTCCGGAAGAATTGCCGCGCTTTGTTGAAGCGATTCATCGAAATCGCTGTGAATTCGCCAATGGCTCCCGCCTGGTATATCCGATGGAGAATAAGGCGATGCAATTTCTGAATATGATCGCCAATAAATGTTTCGGCATATTGTTCACGTTTCTGCTGGGTCAGAGATTGCGTGACACGCTATGTGGAACAAAAGCGCTTCGCCGCTCTGATTATGACCGAATCGCCGCCAATCGCGCCTATTTCGGCGATTTTGATCCCTTTGGTGATTTCGATCTGCTTTTTGGAGCGGCCCGACTTAATTTAAAAATAATGGATATACCGATTCATTATAAACAACGGA
>JAJYGE010000285.1 GCA_021785155.1 Planctomycetota bacterium | reverse complement strand
TCCGGAGGTGGCTCCATGCGCCAGGCCGGTTGAGGCACTGATGGCCAAAGCCGCAATCGCCGTCATCCAGCTTAGCGGCGCACGATGATGTGCGCCAGTAGCGTGATATGCTTTTGCCGAAATACATTTCATAAGCGTACCTACCTTTAAGCCCCCAGGCCAACCTGCATAGAGTCAACCTGCGCTTTTTTGCCGCACCACCGCATCACTGCCGCTCCGCATCGGGTGAGCAGGAGCGGGCCGGACGGGTGTTCCTGATTAAAGACCGCC
The DNA here is from genome assembly GCA_021785155.1 of Planctomycetota bacterium. Next base: position 10,385 of record JAJYGE010000285.1, on the reverse strand, counting down.
GTTCCGAATCAGAACAATCATCACCAGCACCAGCAGAAGGAACGTAAATCCTTCAATGATGGCCGCCGCCAGAAAGAACTGTGTGCGGATGGTGTTGATAAGCTCCGGCTGACGGGCGGTGGCTTCGCACATGCTGCCGCCGATGGCACCTACGCCCGCGCCCGCGCCACCTACACCGGCACCGCCGCCAATTAAAGCTCCGGCAATCTCAATAGCCTGCGTTAGTTCGTGCATTGAATTCACACTGTGCACGATGACTACATGGCCGGTCTGAACTGTTGTTGCGTCCATTTGATAAAACTCCTGTTGCCTTAAACCTTCAAGATTCCATAATTACGCCGCCACATCGCGACGCATCAAAAGTCAATGTTCCGCCGACATCGCTTCCGCAATGTAAGCCGCGCTTAACAACGTAAAAATATACGCCTGTAAAAACGCCTCCAGCAGATGCAGCGCCTCAAACGCCGTGCCGAACAAAATCACGGGCACGCCCGTGACGGTACGGATAAAATATCCACCAAACGAGAAAATAATGCTCACCAGCACCGCCACCACCAGCGGACCGGACATCATGACGGCGAATAAACGCATGCACAAAGCCAGCGGTTTTACAAACGTACCGAGCAATTCCAATACGAACATCAGCGGCCAGATGACCCAGGGTACGCCGGGGGGAACAATGTGTTTGAGATATTTTGCCACTCCCACCACCGCCGCCACCGGCCAGGAGCGCGTCGAATGAGCCGCCGGTTCCGATGGGTGTTGACTATCGGCGTCCGCATGACCCACACGAATATGCGGCGTATGGTGCCGGCGAGCGGTCCGGATAAACTCGGATAAGCCCGACACATGCACCACCAGAAACGTGCAGACAGCCAATGTTGCGGTCACCGTTAAATCTCCGGTGGCCCCGCCCCAGAATTCGGGAATATGCGTTCCAAACGCATCATTGAACAATTGAATCAATTCATCAACGGGCAACATTCCGAACAAATCAGCGAACAAAATGAAGAAGAAAGCCGTCCATAGATACGGCGTGAACACCTCGGCCCATTTTCCCAGCATGGGTTCAAAGGTGTCGCGTTGCAGGAACACCAGCAGTGCTTCAAAAAAATTGCGGAATCCGGTGGGCACGGGTCTGGTTTTCATCCGCCGGGCCATGGCCGGGAAAATCGCCACCATCAAGGATGCTGACAAAAGCAGCATCAGGACATGATTGGTGAAATAAAAGCTCTGGCCAAAAAGATGAAACAAGGGTTTGGAATACAGATTATGCGCAACAGTACCATTCAGGACATTGATTTCAGCCAGACCAAAGGGGCGGATAGCAAGTGGCAGCATAATAGCCATAGTTTATTCAATCCGGTTGCGGTTCTCGTCTCGACACCAACCCGCCAGAGTTGATTCGGGCCGAAACATTACCCGGAAACAGATCCGAAGTCAATGTCGGAGACACTACAAAGAGCCATAAGGGTGTGTTACCACCCAATGATACATTCTTACTTATCCGTCATACCCTGGAGTGTTTAATCACCCAGGAAGACGCCACACTTTCAGCTATTAACAGAACAAAATAAAACGCCGCCAGCCATAACAGCACCACCGTTTTATGCAGATGCACGGGGGCCAGCGCGATAACCACAATGGCCCCCAAGGCCACACCGACCAGACGTGTCATGTTGGCCAGCACAGCACAACGTAAAAGCAAAATAGCGCTGCGGCCAATCAACACGACCATCGGCAAAACCGCCAACAGCCCCACCACCACGCTTACCAGGGCCGCCGCCAGCATTTCCCGCAGATACAGCGGACGATGAAACAGCGGCAAAACCAGCATGGCCACTGCCATGGCTGCACCAGTGGCGGCTAATGGCGTCATGATCAATCCCAGCCGCAGCCAGGAATTGCGAACGACGGGTAATGTTATCTGATCAGTCATCCGAATCGGAGCCTTTCCTGGGAACGTCCGGGGAATTTGTCCCGTTGGTTTTTAATTTCGCCGAACCATCCCGTTGCAGAAGCATTTTGATCTGGAGATATAAATCCCCGATCACCGCAATGCAGATCAGGACCACGGTGGCCACGCCGTGCCAGTGGAACTTTTTGTCCAGCCACTGACCACCGAGGCCGAATAACAGCACGACCGCCAGAAATTCAATTCCCATCGAGGTAAATCGCCGCAACCCCGATGCCCGCGCTGCGGGAGATTCCTGACCGGTTGGTTGCGCGGAAGACACGCCGGATAAATGAGACGCATGACGCTCCAGGCGATCCAGTGCCGCTTTAGCACCGCCTGATTTCGTTTCCTTCGTCGGCTCATTTTGTACCATGGCCGCTACCGTCCACCAACTGCCATCCTTGTACTATTTTTCACAAAGTTTGTCAAGTTGGGTACCAAGGCAATTTGTTTTCATAAATGGTTTCACCGCACCGCCGCCGAAACGCTGGGAGCCTGTCCGAGTAATGGGTTTTGCCGGGATCCACCAACCATTAAATCCGTCGCCATTGCCATTCACCAATCACATCCCGTTTTCACTTCCCGGTGCCATAATTCCAGCATTAACAGGGCGAAGAGCCGATGTGTGTGGTCGCGGTGGCGTTGGGTGTGTTCACGAAGCATTTGTTCCAGAAAACTTTGCGCCCGGTGGGATGAAAAGTAACTGTCCGAAGAAAAAAGAAGATCGCGTAAGGCCTGATGTAACTGGCCGCGGAACCATTCCCCGATGGGCAGGGCAAAACCCCGCTTGGAGCGCCCGGAAATTTCGGGCGGGAGCAGTTCGGAAAAAATCCGTTTTAACGCCACTTTGCCGGTGCGAAAATTCAACAACTGCGGCGTAGGAATTTCAGAAGCACACGCGATCACACGATGATCCAGAAATGGGCTGCGCACCTCAAGGGCATTGGCCATCGAGGCGCTGTCCACTTTCCATAAAACATCCCCCGGCAAATAATGCCGTTGATCCAATAGCATCGCCGCTCGGACAACTTCATCGGCGGTGTGACTATCCTTTGGCCAGCTCAGCAGTCCAGCATTTTCCGGAAGATCAGGCAGCAGAATATCAATATCAGCGTGGGAAAACAGTCGGGTGAGGGCGGCGTAACGTTGCGGCCAATAATGTTGCTCGGTGGCATTGTGAAATCGCCGCGCCCGTTCACCACCCTTGACGAGCATGTGCGCTCCGGCGAGCAGGCGTGCCAAGCGTGGCACGGAGGTTATCAGATTCAAGGCCCGATAGCGATCATACCCGCCGAAAAGTTCATCGCCGCCATCGCCGCTGATAGCGCAGGATGCCAGCATCCTGGCACTATTGGCCAGGTAATAGGTGGGCAGGATGGAGGAATCGGCGAATGGCTCTCCAAGCGTATAACGCACAAGCCATTGCAGGGTCTCAATAACATGATCGCCGGCACGCACCTGAAAGCTATGATGATCCGAGCCGATCCGCGTGGCCGCGCGTTGCGCATAGGCCGTCTCATCAAATGCGGCGTCGTCAAATCCGATGCTGATGGTCTTTATCCGCGGGACACCGAGGCGCAGAGCGTGGCGCTGCATAAGTGCCGCGATAATTGTGGAATCAACACCTCCGGAAAGGAAGCACGCCATGGGAACGTCCGCTTCCATCTGCGAGGCGACCGCCGCATTTAAGATTTCAGGCAATCCGGCATTTGGATCTGTTTTCGGCATCGGGTCTTTGGCGGACCAATACGCGCCGAGTCTGATTTCGCCGCCTTGAGCACACAACCAATGTCCGCCGGACAATTGAAACACATTTTCGTAAATGGTGTATGGTGCCGGCAGATAGCCATGCGTGAGATACCCCGCCATAGCCGCGCTTGAGACGGTGGGCTTCGCGACCAGAGCCAGCAGGGCCGGCAGCGTGCTGGCAAAATAAAAGTATCCGTTGCGGGAATGATAAAACAGCGGCTTTTGCCCGATGCGATCCCGGGCCAAAAAAAGAGTCCGGGTGCGGCTGTCCCAAATTGCAAACGCGAACATGCCGGTTAATTTTTCCGGCAACCGGGTATTCCATTGCTCCCATCCGTGCACCAGCACTTCCGTGTCGCTGTGATCACTGGTGAATGTGTGGCCCATTTGCCGCAATTGCATACGAAGTTCACGATGATTGTATATCTCGCCATTAAAGACCACTTGCACGCGATGATCTTCATTACCCATGGGCTGGGCACCGCCGGCCCGGTCAAGAATGCTTAATCGGCGATGTAAGAGAACACAGGCATGATTTTGCGGGTCGCGCCAGCGTCCGGCACCATCGGGACCGCGATGAGCAAGCAATTCATCCACGGCATCAAGCCGGGAATCCGTGACACCAGATTGTTGATTTTGGCCATCACGCCATCGGATAATTCCGGCAAAACCGCACATGGCCCAAGCTCACTGTGTCAAAGATTCAAGAACGCCCTTGCGGCAACTCAAGGTAATCCGCCGGTCGGTGGTCAGAATTTCAAAAAGAGGTTTTCCGAGACATTCATATCGCCATCCGCTCATCAGTTTGTGATCGTTAAAGGCTTTACCAGCTCGGACTTGATGGGCCCATTCCAGCACATCCGCCTGTGATGTAACCAGCGTCGTACTGACATGTCCGGACAGGCAGATTGTCTGCGCCAAGGCCCAGGCCGTTTCACCGAATATCCGGGATTCAAAGCCCTCATCAAGTTCATCAGCGGCGGCAGGATAGGTCTCAGCGGCCTGTTGTTTTAATTGTGCCACAATAGAAATTATAAACTCGGCGTAGGAGGACAGTTCCCGCTCCGGAAAATCCTTTACGTTGTTGAGTTGCCCGCGGCGTGTGGGCAGCATTTTAGCAATGTCGCGCAGGACATTATCCGGCAATATCGTACGGGCCGGCAGATCGTGTTCATAAGCCAGTTGCTCGCGCCAGGCGCACAAGGCGCGGAGAGCCGCCAATTGCAATGAATTAAGACTTCGGGGCGCTTTGATTTTCAGATACGCCAATTGTGGATCAGGCGGCGTGGCCGCAGCCTCGCACCGCTCTTCACATGCCGCCACCGCCCAGGCCTGCCGATGTAAGGCCGTGAGCCGTTGCGATATTGCCTCGTAGATGGCGGAAAGATATTTTACATCGTCTATGGCATAGTCATGCTGGGCCGCGGTTAAGGGCCGACGATCCCAGGCACTGTAGGTATGGGCTTTGGCCAGCCGAATGCCGCAAAAATACTCCACCAGCCGGGCGTATGAAAGAGGATAGCCCAGCCCGATTAACCCTGCCAATACCTGAGTATCCATGACATTGGAGGCCCGCGAGCCGGAGCGCTGCGAGAGAATGGCGAGATCCTGTTCTCCGGCATGACAAATTTTAAGAATAACCGGATCGGCCACCAGTTCCAGCAATGGCGCAAGATCGTCAATGGCCATGGGGTCCACCAGTTGCACTTCTGTTCCGATGGATATCTGGATCAGGCAAAGGATCGGGGTATAGGATGTTTCCCCTATGAATTCGGTATCAATGCCAAAAACGCCGGCGCTTTTCAGCCGCAGACATAAGTCTTCCAGTCCGGCGGCGCTGGAAATCATCATCGCCGGAGCGGGGACTTTTTTTCCATGTTCCACATTGTGCATATTGCGTATTGTCCATGGAGAATCATTTTCGGGCAACTCTGGAGGGACAAGAATCAGGAATCGGGGCCGGCAAGAATTCTTTGAAGTCGGGTGGTAACTGGATCCTATGGATACACCATCTGTCGCGTGAGTTCCAATACCTCTGAACGCTCTATCGACGGAAGCTCCGAGTTTATCTGCGTGATCGGCGTAATTCGCGGTCTTTTTACAGTCTATTTTGAACGGCATAACATGCGCCGAGATTTTTGGGCGGGCACCTCGTCCGCTACCTACCCACGATCGTGCCGCGTATTCTAATTTCCTGCTGTGACGAGCACCGGGCAGTGTATCACGGCGCTGACGCAACGCGCCAGTTTTCCACCCGCAGGTCAATAATGACCGCCCGCAGCCGGTCCATCTTGTCTGCGGTAACCAGCACAAAATTTCGTTCGATCGCTTGTGCCACGATCCAAAGATCGCATTCGTCGATGCCGAGGTCTGCGCCCGTTACCGGGTCGGACCACCGCTCCGGCCATTTCGCCCGATGTTTCGTCTTTTTAGAAGAATATTTTTCAATGAGGCGGGCCTTGATATCGCCGTAGATTTGGGCTGTATGCTTTGTCGCTTGCTGCAAGATCAAACCGTTCCGGTCAAGAAAAACATCAAGGTCGCGACGGGCCGCGTCGAGATCAATTCCACCGAGGTGAAAACCCAATTGTGTTTCTCCCAGTACAATCACCGGTAAATGCAGGATAGCGTTGCGCGTGCGTCGATTTTTCCACACTTCCTTGTTGTGTGCCGCGTTGGGATGCATCATGTCGAACAGTATATTCGTGTCAACGAGGTATTCGTCCACACCCTACTCCTCATTGAAAAGCTCGGCGGTCGCTTCAACTGCGGCCAAAATATCCGGGGATTTTGCGGGTTCACAGCGATTGATGGTGGTATCTGATGCCGCCGCCCGGTACTCGTCGGAAATGTACTGATGCAGGGGAATCCAGGCGTTAAAACCCGGAGGGAAATAGCCATGGAACTGGCAACCCACGCCCGGCCTTTGCTTGCCGGAAAAGAGGTCCAGCAGCTGTCGCTCCAGGCGCGGCGGCAAGTCATAAAGGCGCAATACTTCAGCGTCCATTCGCAGCAAGGCATCCTTAACGGCCCTTTCACTCGTCGCGCTAGCCATAGGTTCTCCGCTGGATTTTGCTATAGCCAGGTAGGCTCTAGCGGCCCGAACAACCGCATCAATTTCCTCGCGCGACGCGTCAGGTACCGGCATTTTCTCGACCGTACCTGCCAGCACGTGGCGCGACGTTCTGCTGGTGTGAGCGAAGGCGTTGGCAAACGGCGAGTTGAGCAGAGCCCAGAGATATTCCAGGGTAACATCTGATGTTGCGCGCACCACCAGAAAATTGTTGTTTACCGCGTGACCGACGGGGTCGAGTACGGCCCGGATCATCCAGGGGGCTCCCACTCGTGCGTGATTCATTACGATCTGGTTCCTTCCCACCTCAGTGCCGGATCGGCGGACCTGAATCAGTTCTTTTTCTAATCGGCACAGGGACTCTTTGGGACTGCCAAAAATAGGTATTTGCGCCATATTTCCGAGGAACGCCGGAAAGTATCCCTCTCCGCCCTTCGCATGTGGATCGATTGTCTTCCGCGGCAGGTCGTGCCGGTTGATAAACGAGAACCCTTCACCGGCCTTTGCGACACTTCCGAGTCGGGGATAATTCGTACAGTATCGCCAGATGGATTCAAGTTCTCGCCAATGCAAGGAGTACGTTGGCGGCACATCGAATGATGATTGCGAAACATTTTCGGAAATCCCCGATCGGCAGGATCGTTGGAAGTGCTTAATGTTCGCACGAGTGACCCGGTTGTACATGATCGCCGCGCGCCGGACGGTAGCTGCCTCAGTTCGTCGGGAAATCAACATTGCAGTTTCGTGGTTGGAGTATTTAAAGACCCCGTCAGGTAGAACGCAAATTTCTAATATCTCGAATTGCTCTAAAAGAAGCTTCCGCACGACGCTTCCCTCTTTGCTATGAAGAGCTCCAATTGGCAGAATAACACCCAGCACCGCACCGGTCTGAAGATGGGGAACGATTCGGGAGAGCATTTCCATCGCTTTCGTCGATGCGGTCGCGGAGGTTCCCTGATCAGCCAGTTCCTTTTTCTCCCGATTGCTAAATTTTTCATACGGTGGATTAGCCAGCACGATATGAGCTTTGGCGACGTAGTTCTCCAAGGTGTCGGATGCGAACATGTCGCCCTGTTCCAATTTCCAGCCGTTGGAATGCGGTATATCGGCAAGCGTAAGCGATAGCCGAGCCACCTCCAATGCGAATGGGTCCAATTCTACGCCGGCGAGTCTGTCCTTGAGATATTTATGCCTGCCGCTACCGGTTTTGTCCGTGCAAAGTTCCCGTAATAACCGCATGGCCCCCACCAAAAACGCCCCGGAACCACATGCCGGTTCAAATACATAACGGTCGCGTTCTGGAATTTCTTCTATCCATGGCCGCAATCTGCCAAGGATGTAATCCACCAGATAGGGGGGCGTGCTGTGAATTCCCAATTCTTTGCGAAGGGTCTTCGGAACCAATGCGTTCTCGTAAACATTGGCCAACGCTTCCGGTGTAACGTTACCGAGATCGGAACTTTGGAAAATTTCATCCGCGGCCGCCTGAATGCCCGAAGCCCATGTAGTGCCGCCCGGGGGACGCAGATCCGATTCTGAATAATGTCGGCCAACTTTCTGAAAGATTCCCTCTGCATCGTCCAGGCGCAATGTGGCGAAATGCTCGACGTGCTTATCTCGCAAAATCTTTGCCGCCAAGAGCCAAAAAACGGATTTGAACATTTCGCGGGCTGCTGGATTGTGCACGCCCCGCCGCTTTAAGTCGCCCTTCAGAACATCGATAGCCCGTGCCACGAGCCTGGCGAGATGATCGCCTGTGTCTCTTTCAAGGGTCGGCATAAGGCCGATATCGACGAACGTCAGTTGCGTTTCACCCGGCACGCCGACGCGCGTCTTGGCTTCGTATATTGCCTGTGGCGAGAAGTCGTGCTCGTGCTTCTGGAAGAAGGCTTCGATTTCTTCCGAGTCAATATCCTGCAGTTGCTCAACGCTCGCAGCTTTTTGTTTATACCAAACAAGCTTTTCGCCTTGACAGTGAAGCACGACGGGAGCACCGATGCTCCTGACTTGACCTGATTGAATTGTTTCGATATCTGAATCAACAACAGTAATACAAGCTGACCGGGCATCCCACGGCGCGTACGCGAAGCCGGCAAAAGGCATAACCAGACCGTCAAAGCGGTAATCCACCACCAGCCGCTGCGCATTATACCCGCACCTTTCAAGGCCGCGGCGTATCGCTCGCTTCATTGCTGGACTTGCACTTACGATTGCACATCCTCCGGTGGTAAACGTTCTTCGCCTCAATCGGGCCGATATGTGCAAGAGTGTAATTCAATGCGGTGCGAATTCAAGTATGAAATTAGTAATTGATCCCGCGATTATTCCCCAATTCCGTCACTTCCCCGTCAATTTCCGCGGGTCGGGTGGGCGCTTATGGCTGTCCACATAGGCTGCGACATCCCACGCCTGCTGATTGGTCAGGCTGCCGGGTTTGTTAAAGGGCATATTGGTTTTAATGAATGCTGCGGCCAATTTAACTTTGGCCATCCCGGCACCGGCATTGTACGATTCCGGGCCCCACAGTGGTGGAAACTTATATTTATGATTAACCATCAATCCTTGGCCGTTGGCCCCGTGACAGGCCATGCAGTTGATCGTGAAGACGGTTTTGCCGCGTGCGACGCTGGGCTTCAGCGGAGGAAGTTTGAGCATCTTATAGCCCCGTCCCGCCAGATTGCCGTAAACCGGCGCGCCTTTGGCCAGCCACGCACAGTAGCTGATCAGCGCGGTCATGACCTTGCCGTTGGCGGGTGGAACTTTGCCGTTCATGCTGAAACGGAAACACGCCTGAACCCGCGCGGCAAACGTAAGGACTTTACCCGCTTTGGCCTGATAGCTGGGAAATGCCACATACGCCGCCCACATCGGGGCCGAATACGCCTTCCGTCCCGACTGAAGATGGCAGTTTTCACAGTTTAATCCGTCACCCACGTATTGGGCCGCAAACCTTTGGGTATCGTCAAATACATTTTTCCCCAGCCTGATCGCCTGTCCCAATTTTCCGCCCGGCATGGCTGATTCCGGCGGCGGGGTAAAGGATATGGAGGCACTTGGAGCACCTTCGGGCGCGGCGGCTACGGCGTCGGCAAAAATGACCGTGTTGTCTGAATTGCCTGCTTGCGGCGTTTGTACCCGTGCCACATTCGCGGCCACCGACTTAAAGCCATAATGGGCGAAGATGGCCTGGGCGGTGGCGGTTTTGAGGAATGCCAGCCACTGCAGTGCCGCGCGGCGGTGCCGGGCATTTTTCAGTACCGCACCGGCGTAAACCGCGGTGGTGTTGTATTTTGCGGGAATCACAACATCCGCAATCGGATGACCGATCTGCTCTTGGAAAATCGCTTCGGATTTCCATGTCACGCCCGCATCCGCCAAGCCCTGCATGAGATATAGGGGTGTCTGCCGATGGTGAATATGCGTGAGAATCGTCTGGCCATTTTTTACCTTGGTGTGATACACCATGCGTTCCAGTTTGGTCCCACCGGCTTTCACAAGTGAAAGCTTAATTTGCCGGGCCACACCTTCCCACGCCGGGTTGGGCATGGACAATGTTATGCCGGGGCGGCCTAAATCCCGCAAGGAACGAATATGTCCGGGATTGCC
>JAJYGE010000099.1 GCA_021785155.1 Planctomycetota bacterium | reverse complement strand
TTCTTCCTGCATTTTCCATTTGTAAATGGGCATGTTATGCAGAAAAAACCGGGCCACGCTTAAACGCGGATCGGACCCGACGTACAACTCATTGACCAGACGAATATTTGAACCCGGCGCATAGGTGCTTTGCGACCGGCTTAAATCGATATGCATTCCCATGGGAATGGGAATATCCGCGACCGGTGGATTGGGGGCCGGGGCTAAAAGACTTTCTGAATTCTGACTGCAGCCTGCGAGGCCGGCGGCCAAAATCAAAGCACCAAATCCGAAAATTTGCATCCTGCGCACGATACACGCTCCTTCACAAAGACCGTATCAATGTGTTTCATTGTTCGCTTGTGCGCCCGCGTTGTCAACTAAGTACAACGCGAGTGTTCAAGAAATGCCATCCATCCGTGCCCTTGGGCGATTACTCTATCCCGGAAAATACATTGGCGTTGTTGAGTTGATGCTCCACGACACGGGCACTGACAACATATTTCTCGGCAAGGCGTCGGATCACATCGCCGGTGCTGTCTTTGGCCAAATCCGCAGCCAAGTCTCTTCTGGGTGCCAGCAACTCTGCGGCAAAGGCCCTGGCTGCCTGTTGGTCCCAAGTGTGCGCATCGGTAATCAACCTGGCGCTGCGCTGGCAGTTCCAAGCGGCGAGGAAAAGGCCGCGGGCCTCCAAAAATCGCAGGCTATCCTGCCTCCCCGGCTTTGGTCCGGCGATTACTGCTTTCCGGCTGGGATCCCAGCCGACAACGGCGCGCACATCGGTGCTGGGCAGATGGTTGTGGTCGTCAAAGGAAAGCGCGGCGATATCCAACCTGCGAGCGACTTCCTCGATGGAGTCTACCGGCTCGCCTGGCCCGAGGGCGACGGTATCGCGCACTTGTCTGGCCATTTGGTAGCCCAGCGAGGCCGCGTTCGACGCAGGCAGTTCGGCAATAGTCTGTTTCTTGGGTGATTTTCCAATGGAAAGATCATTTTCGACTCCCTTGACCCATTTCCATACGTCTACCGCCGCGGCCAAGTCTACCGCCTTGAGAAAATCGCCGACGATGGGCCGTTCGGTGTCGTCACCAATTCCGTTCTCCAGAAGAGACACAACAAGCGGATCCCAATCGCCGGATTGATAGGGGTCCAGGCCCATTTGTCCGGCGGCACGACAAAATTCGAGCTCGTCGGGACCGGCTTCGACAATCGCCTTCCAATTTGCGCGCATGCGCGCGACTCGGTCATCATCGATGCCTTCCAGGCGGCTGATCACATTTGCCACAAACTCGCGCAGCGATAATTGAGCTTCATCTGACGAAATACGAACCAGTCCGGATTCAACGAAATGCCCCGGCATTTGCGGGCGAGAATCCTGCTCATCGGCCGCCCATTGGATGCAGATGCTTCGGCCGTCGTTGTAAAAGCAGGCCTGGGGCAGCAGTAACGCCGGATCCGCTGACCGCAGACAGTGCCGACGCAGCCATTGTTTTTGCGCCTCGGATAAATCGTCCCCATCGCATGGAATACATTCGCTTCGGCTAGGTTCGTTGAGAAGAGCCCACCAATTTTCGACAATCCAATTTGCAAGCGGAAACGCCGGAACGTACAGCGATACGCGCTCGGATTTCGCGTCGCGGTCCCACAGTCGCGTAACGGACCGCGACGCCGCGAACATGCGAATGCAGGCCCATGTCCTGCGTTCCACTGCATCCGAGACCGGCTGGTCAAGCCAATCACATTCAATGGACAGGTATTTCGACACTTGGAATCCTTTCTAACAGACCGTCTTGATCGCGTGGAAATCCCTGTGGAGATTCGATCGGAAATCCGTGATATTCACCGTTGGCTCCCCCATATCTCGCCTCGTATAACTTCCCGTTAATGTACGCCCAGACACGCGATGGGAAATCACCCCGGAAGTCCTCTCCCACAAAACCGGAGAGGATGGCTCGTCGCAGTACATCTTCCAGCTTGTGCCATTGATCCTCGGAAAACGTGGGGCATTTTGCAGCATCCGCTCGCACCAAGTTCCAGAATCCCTGCCGGGAAGGGTAACTCTTGTGCTTTCCATTAGCGCGGTACCGTACTCTCTGCGCTATTACCTCCGGCGGCGGTTTATCCGCGGGCCAACGCGCGATGCAACCCCGTTTGATATCCGCAGGGGGCTGCTGATAATCGGGTCTTTTTGACATTTAAGCGTTATAGCCTGATCCCCGGATTCTATAAACTCGTCCAAAGGTCAAGCGGGGCACCAAATCCGAAAATTTGCATCCTGCGCACGATACACGCTCCTTCACAAAGACCGTATCAATGTGTTTCATTGTTCGCTTGTGCGCCCGCGTTGTCAACCCTTCCAGATAGCGAACCAGCCTCAGGAAGGCCGTTGGTCGCCGTGTTTTTTCTTTGAAGGCACTGCTGTTGGTCCCAATGGTTGGGTGCTGGGTGTTCGTTGGGAAGCCGCGGGGGCGGTCTCGGATTTTCCCGATTTGAGCACGCGCGCGAAGCTCACAATAATCAGAGTCAGCAGGATCAGCAGGTAGATCCTCAAGGCCATCAGAGATATCTTAACCAGCGGCGTCATTTTCATTCGTGGCATACGGCACCCATTCATTTGTCCGCGGTTCATACCCGCAGTCGGCCCATCAGTCCCTTGGTAATATCGTTGAAGTGGATAACCCCCAATAGATGGTCGCGACGATCCACCACCGGCAGCATCCGGAAATGATACTTGAGGAATAGCTCCGCCAGATCATCGCGCGTGTCATCCGCCTCGGCGGTTACCACCGGGGACACCATAATCTCACCCAGTGTTCGTTGGTCCAGAGCCAATACCATGTCGCGCAGGTCCACGACGCCCAGCAGCAGTTTGTCCTCAGGCTGTATGACATAAATGTAGGAGATGGCCTCATGCGGCTTGCCGGAGCCGCGGATAGACGTCAGTACGCTGCCCACCAGCGTTTCCTTCGGCAGCGCCATATAATCTTCACTGAGCATGGATTGTGCCATTGATTCTCTCTGCGAAAGTAGCTCGCCGATTCGCTGAGCCTGATCCGCGGGCAGCAACCGCATCATCTTCACCGCGTCCTCGTGCGGCAATACCGAAAATAAATCCGCAAGTTGCGGGACGGACATTTCCTGGAGAATTTTTGCGGCGCGCTCCTGCCGTAAATCCGCAATGAGCTGACGCTGCGTTCGCGGTTCCGCTTCCACCAGGGTTTCCGCCGCGGTTTCAGGTGCCAGCGCGGAAAAAAGGGCCTGCTGCTCCTTGCCTGTGAGTTCTTCAAGTGTGTCCGCTAAATCCTCTGGAGGCAGTTCTTCAATTTGTTTCCGCGTAATGGACAGCCGCACCGCATCCCGTGTGACCGCGTCCTCCAGTGAAAGCGGCTGCACATATTTCCAATTGATGAGGTGCTCTTTGGAGTGTAAGACCCGCGAAAGGCCCCACCGTCGGAGAAATCCGTTGAATGAGATATCAACATGGACGAGGATCATACGGTCATGCGATACCAGAAGATGCACATCATTGACCACCTCGGTGCGCCGGCCATCCATGTCAAAAATAGTTTTGCCCATCAGATGTGACTCAAGCAGTATCCATCCCGGCTGGTCGACAAAACACGGAAACCCAGATCCGTACTTGATCGTGCCCGGGTCGGGCTGATCGGGGGGTGATACGAAAACGTAATCGTCCTCAATGCGTGTCACTTTCGGCCATGGAATCATCTCCGCGGGTTTCCCCCATCCATGTTCGACCACGATCCCGAGAGCGTCGGGATATGTTTCGGTCAATTTGAAAGCGATATCCGCGATTTTACCGACACGCTCGGAGATTTTACCCATACATATTTTGCGACCGCGCAGTTCGGAATAATAAAACGTGCGATAGTCCCGCGCGCTGTTGGCGGCATTGGACGGTGTTGGTTGCGGAGAAGAACCGGGAAATATTCTGGGCATCGTGCGACCCAACCTGTCAAAGCCAATGGAAAAAGTGACCGGCGCGATGCCAGAAAGCAGGTTCCATTACGTCCGGAAATATCTGAGTTATACCATAAAGCGTTGAAACAAAAATAACGAATAGAGCGATCGACCAATTTGCGATGTTCTGCCACCGGGTGTTCACATATTCCCCCATGACATCTTTATCGTTCAAAATGAGAATCAGGAAGAAAAGGCTCGATGGCAGCAGGGTCACCGCCACAACCTGTACAAAGATCGTTATGTCGTTCTGCACTGCGACGCTGGCTATAATGGAAACTACGCCCGCCAACAACAGCATCACCACATAGGCCACATAAAACCAGGGCGCGTCACGCACCGATTTATTCAGGGAATGGGCCCATCCGAATAATTCTCCCAGCGCCCAGCTCGTGGAAAGTGAAACACAAAGGGCACCCAGTAGTCCCGCATCAAACAGACCAATGGCAAAAAGCACCTCCGCCCACCGTCCCCAGTCCGTCCCGGCGGGCATGACTTTGGGCATTTGCAGCGCGGCCTGCTGTGCCGATGTCACCACCATGTGCCCGTGCGGATTGAAATAAAACACGCCCGCCGTGGCAATGATGATGAAAGCCGCCACAATGCAAGTCAGAAGCGATCCGGCGAATGTGTCAATCTTTCCCATCTTTATATCATGCACGTCCATGCCTTTATCGACGACCGCTGATTGCTGAAAGAAAATTTGCCAAGGGGTAATCGTCGTGCCAATATTAGCCATAATCAGTGTAATCATAGCCGACATCGGTAAAATCCCGACCAGTGTTGGCGCATAGAACCCCTTACCTACCGCCCACCAACCCTCCTTGACATTGCCCGTTTGCATTGCCCAGAATGCTGCCGGGATGTATACAAAATTGAACAGGCAGAAAAGCATCGTAAGTTTTTCAAACGTCCAATATTTTCCGGTCACCACAATGCCGAAAAGCAGCAGCGTTACGCCCAAGAATGTGACCCACGCGGGAATGCCGAATATGCTCATGGCCTGGGTCATGCCTATGTATTCCGTCACCAACGTGAGCCAATTCACTACCGCCAGGTCAAAGATGGAAAAACATCCCCAGAATGGGCCGAAGGAATCGAAAATGGCCTCCGCATGGCCGCGTTTGGTCACCGCACCCAGGCGCACTGTCATCTCCTGCACATAATACGCCATCGGCACCAGAATGATGAACGCCCATAAAAGGTTGAACCCGGTTAACGCGCCGGTCTGAACATACGTGGATATGCCGCCTGCGTCGTTGTCGGCGATCATCGTGATCATGCCCGGCCCGATGACCGCAGCCAGCAGCAGCATGCGCCGCCGGGATCGGCCCAGCCAATGAATACTCTTGTTAATCCAATACATCGTTCACCTGACCGTACAATCGCCGCGCGCTGGCCCAGACGCCGCGCACGGACCGCACGTTTATGGTTCAGTCCCGGAATCACCGTCGTCCCGCTTCAGGACAACACATTCCAACACATTTTCCGCGGCGGAAAACGCAGATTATGCCGACGGTAATTTAGTTTGTCACGCGGAGAGATCAGTTTTACGATAAAGCATCGTTAGCGGTGCGATAATCCATAGCTCGCCCGCCACTCCGGCGCCTTCTTATTACGTGCCAGAGTTTACACCTTTGGATTCCACTAACTGAAACGTATCGGTATCACGGCTGTAAGAAAAAATTTCCGCATATCGGCCCCAGTTCAGCAGGGCATCATATTGCGGTTTGGGACGTTCGGTAGGCAGCACGCGACCAATTTCCTCAAGTATGTCCTTGCGTGACGTGGAATGGTCCGGTTGCCGAAGCAGAAAATCCCGGAAATGGACAAACAGCGGCAATTTGGCAATTTGCCCGGCAATAAGCGTCTTTTTCTGATTTACCGGCAGTTCGATAATCTGCTTGCCCAGCGGCTCCATGACCAGATCCCCACCGGGGGTATCCACAAATCCCAATACTTCCGCCGCTTTGATAATCAACAGCAATTCACCGAAGCTGTCGCGCAGCTCGCGGGCGAGTTTGTAAATGTCTTCCTTGCCGCCATGATCATCGAGGATTTCCAGCAATCCCAGCACTTTGCTTAAACCGGTGGGAGGCACGGGAACAACGGGAGCCTCGCCGCTTTGCGGGGGATCAACGGGTTGGGGATTTTCTGAACTTGCCATAATGCTATTCTCCACAGAACCTGAGGGCGGGTCAAATTTCCGCCATCATGCTGAATATTGAATCCACGTAGCGGGTAAAGGCTTCGGAGTTTTTATGTCGGGGGCGCGGTAATGCAATATCCAGATCCATCACCACATGTCCGGGGCGACCACCAATGAGTACCACACGATCGGCCAATTCCACCGCTTCTTCAATATTATGCGTAACCATAATTACCGTACTGACGGCCAGGTTCGGATCGGCCCATATATCGAGCAATTCCTCGCGCAAGTTAATGCTGGTCAGAGGGTCCAAAGCGCTAAAGGGCTCGTCCATCAGCAGCAGTTCCGGTTCCACCGCCATGGCTCTGGCAAGGCCGACTCGCTGTTTCATGCCGCCGGAAAGTTCCCGTGGATACGCCCCTTCAAATCCGTCCAGACCCACCTTATCAATATAAAATGCGGCCCGCTTCTCCGCTTCTGGCCGATCAATTCGCCGGGCTTCCAGGGCCAGAAGAATATTCTGCGTAACGGTCATCCATGGCAAAAGCGCAAAATTCTGAAACACCATTCCGCACTGTAAATTAATCCCGGTCAGTGGCTTATCCTTAAAATAGACTTTGCCGCTGCTGGGGGGCATTAATCCGTTGATCAAACGCAACGTGGTCGATTTACCGCAGCCGGACTGCCCGACCAGGCATATAAACTGTCCGGAATCAACACTTAAATTAACATCTTCCAGGATCGTGGCGGCCGGGCCATCGGTCTGGTACACCTTGGTAACGTTATCGAGTTTCAGTAACATACGATCCATCTCTTATTCGGCGTTTCTCTGTTGGTCAACGCGCAGGGGAGTCGTTGGTATCTTACGCTTAATAATCCAGACGGAATCTATCCGCCGCCCATGCCTGCAGGCGCTTCCACAGCAGCCGATTCAATACCACGATCAGCACAATCAAACAACCCACCGCGGCAAAAAGCAACGCCTGTGCTTGCGCCACCGGCAGCGGCTTGCCCGAAGATGGCAACGCCGCTCCGGATGCGACATCCAGCATCCAACCAATTCCCGGCAGCTTGTAGGGATGTCCGGCATACGTAATATATTCACTGAAAATCAGCGTATTCCATCCGCCACCAAAGGCGGTGATTGTGCCGGTAAACAGCGAAGGAAGAATCGCTGGAATCACCAGATTCCTCCATTGTTGCCAGCGGGATAACCCCATCGCATTACACACTTCCTTGAGATCTCCGGGGATTTTGGCGATGCCACCAAGCATGTTAAATAGCACGTACCATTGCACGCCGTTCATCAGCAGCACCATGCCGGCGGCTTCCACACCCCAATATCCCAAATGCAGATATTCAACAAAAATGCTGATGACGACAAAAGTCAGGGCAATCGGCGGCATGCTGGCCATGGTCTGCGAAATCGAGGATAAAAATCGAAAGGTTCGAGGCCGCGTTCTTGCCCATAACACCGCTGGCACAACCCACAGCATGGAAAGCACATACGCAATGAGAATCCGGAGAAAGGAAAAGCCGATGTAAAGGGGAATCTTCTTCGCCAGTGGCGGCAGAAGGTGATTGTGAAAAATATTGAACGTATAAAATCCGCCACCGATGGCAATGGCGATAATCAGCAGCCAGCCGGCGAAACGTTGGATATTGGACCATAACCGGGTAATCAGCGCGGGTACTTCAATGCGTGGCAGCACCAGCTTTTTAGTCGACCCTCGCGTGTATCGGATCACTAAATTAACACCGTTATTTAGTGGAAAAATGATATGGTTGACAAACATCCGCGGCAGCCAGCCGCGTTGATACCAGCCTAATATCCCGGTATTGCCCCGTGTGATGGACGATACCGCCACCTCATATCGGAATCTTTCCGCCCACACCGCCAGTGGCCGCCAGATAAAAAATTCCATCATCAGAATAATGGCCAGCAGCACCGCTACGCCGCAAAGATTTAATTCCAGTGGGTGCGTCTTGGAATTTGCCGCCTGCTGCAGAAAACTGCCGATCCCGGGCAGCGTCACATTTTGATTGTTGACCGACAAAATTTCGCATGCGGTCAGGGCAAACCAGCCCGCAGCCCAACTGACAATGCTGTTATAAAGCAATCCCGGCACGCACACCGGCAATGTGATTGTGAAAAATCGCTGCGAGCCGCGAATGCCGAAGCTCTCGGCACATTCGATGGTTTCCCGCGGCATCATGATCAGGCTTTCATAAACGCTGAACGCCATATTCCAGGACATGCCGGTGAATACCAGCACGACGGCGGCAATTTCAAAGCCTATCCGCCCGCCGCCAAAAAGCCATACCGCCACCGCCAATGCCGCGGGAAAAAAGCTCACAATCGGAATGGACTGCAAAATATCCAGAATCGGCAGTATCAGCCGCCGGGCACGCAGATTGTTGTACGCATAAACGCCCAAGCTCACGGCAAATATCAGCGAGAGCATATACGCCTCAACCATGCGCGAAAGCGACCATGCGGCATCCTCGGGCAACTGCCAAACTCGCGCCGGTAAATGTGATTCGACATGATTAAACGGATGCAGCATTCCAGCCAGAATGGCCGCCGCCAACAACACCAGTGTCGAGCCAATCCAATAACCAGCGGAAAATTTGCGTGGTTGTACTATTTCATCTGCCATGGTTGCTCAATGCCGTTACGCCGCCAGCGCTCTCGCCGCGGAGCTTCAGCACCGCGCCAAATCATTATGTCCGCATCAGGTCATTGTGTCATGCCGTGATATTAATATAGCGCTAAATTTCGTGGGCACATTTTCCGGGCGGATGTGGAATCCAGCATCAACCGGGCCGATGTCCCGAGGCTTTGCGATTTCTCTTGGAGGCCAGCAGCATCAGCGCTCCGCCGACGCCCAACATTGCCAGGGCCGTCGGTTCCGGAACCGCAATTTCCGCAATCTGCGTGCCCCATTGGTTTGAACTGAGGGCATATTCCTGAAAGGTCCAGAAAATATTTGAATTGGTCGGATCCACCCATGTCGAACTGTAATCGCCCCAGCGATTGGCTCCGGCATTCCCGTACGCCGCCTGCCCGGCATGCAGCAAAAGCGGGCTGCCAAAGTTAATGTTGGTGCCGGTAAGATTTCCAATTAACGCATAGGCACTGGGATCTATGCTGCCGCTTTCAGTAAATCCGATGACCACCTTGCCGGAAGAATTTACGGCAATGGAGCCAAAATAAAGTGAATTGTTGGGATCAGATATAACACCCTGCGCCAAAATACCAGGCCCTGTGCTGCCGTTGCCCTGGGTGGAAACCGGTGCCACTTCAAACCAGCGCAGTGCTGAGAGTTTGGAATTATTGGGGTTTAATACCGATTGAATTCCCCAGATATTACCTTTGTTATCAGTGGTCAAGCTGGAACTTAAACGGTCATCATTGGTGTCAATGGCGGCGGTAGAGCCGGGTTGGGCGCCATTGACCGGTTCCGCGGATTGGTAACTGAATTGCGCGAGATTGTAATTGGTGTCCAGACCGCCTGACGCGCTCGCCGAGACGATCCGCGTTTCATTGAGATTCTGCGTGTATGTGTTGTTGGCGGCGGAAGCGTCATAATTGGAAAATAAATAAGACGCTTTGCCTGTCCCATTAAGGTCGTTGACCGGCTGATTGGTGAATCCCAGGTTATTAAAAGATTGATAGGTCACAGCGCTATTGGCGTTGAAGCTGGAGCTTGTCGGATTGGAACCTGTAAGAGCACTTTTATTAATCAGCAGCACCGATTCATAAGCCGGAGCGGACGAAAATTGATTCTGCTGACTCGGTACGGTGAAATTATTGGCACCTACCGTGACATAGTTGGAGGTAATGCCCAGCGTTGGAAAATCAGCAAACGTTTTTCCATAGCTGGCTTCACTGGCCGTCAGTGACGGATTGGTCGGTTGATACGCTGAAACCTGAAATCCCGTCCACCCATCCAACGGATTGGAATTTTTGGAAACTGCCAGAAGAAAGTTATTGCTCTGGCTTACGTTTCCCGTCGAATTATTTTCCATGACATTAATGCTGCTGGCAAACCAGTGCCTGGAGCTTGGATCGTAAATGACCCGTGGATCGGATACAAACGAGCTGTATCCGCTGGATGCCGCCGGTAATGTCACACCCGTATTGGTCCAGAAATTCGATAAAGATTCGCTGGCCAGAGGTGTGGCGACACCGCTGCTGTTTACGCTCGGAGTCAGGCTATACACACCGTAATAGCCGTTGATTAATTGGACAATATTATTCGGTCCCACGCTTCCGTTGGTATCTGGCGGCGTATAGCCGGAATTGCTGGATGTGCCGGCGGTAAAACTCTGCACCACAGATCCATACGCCGCCGATGCGCTGATCGTGGACAGTCCGCCAGTACTTTCACTGGACGTAATCGCCACGCCCGCCGACGGCCCATTATCCCCCACCACAGCATCTGTCGCCCCAGATCCAATGGCCAATACAAACCCCGTCGGCACCAAGATTGCCGATGCGGAAATCATCGCCAGAATCTTCTTGCTGCCGCTGCCAACCATATATCGTCTCCTCACTGATGCAACCGCTTTGACAAAAAAAAGATACTTGTCCTATTGTTATACTCCGTTTGGAGTGTAGCGGTACATAA
>JAJYGE010000356.1 GCA_021785155.1 Planctomycetota bacterium | reverse complement strand
AAAAGTTCTCGTTACAAAACTTTTATCGGCAATCGAGGCCCTTTTTTTCGCTATTTCTCCTTAAGTAAACCGTATTGGGGCTAAATCTATTTGTCGGCCACTACACCAGTGTTATTGGCCGCGTCCGATCCAGCAGCGACGGATCATCCGTGACGGCATGAAAATAGGAAAAGATATTTAATTTCGTCCGGAAAAATTCTTTCTGGGCCTTCAGGACCGGCAATCGTTTTTCATATTCCTGCCGCCAGTTGCTCCAGTCGATTTTATCGACATCCGCAACGGATATACTGGCTTCCGGATAAGCATACAGGTGCAGGTTGGGTGCCCCACGGTAAATGGGCACAGCGTTGCAAAGCACCGCATCGGCAAATTTTTCCGTCAGATAATCATCAGCGATCGCCCGTTCCAGAGACAGGTAGAAAGCGTAATCCTGAATGCCAAGGTATTTGTCATTGCCGACCTCGCTGGCCGTGGAATTGTAGTAGCCTCCCAAAGGCTTTCCGGACATTTTTCCAAAGATATCAACATCACCAATTTGGCGACAAAGCTGGTTGACAAGGGCCACGCGTGCCGGGTAACGACCACTTTCCACCACCGAACACTTGCGGCTTTTGACTGGCTCAAGCGCCGGTGCCTGCAGACACATGATTGGAGCATAACGCACATAAGATGAGTCATCACCGGGTTGCGGCCCCTGGACAAAACTCAGCGTACGGTCAAGACGCGGGTGACGGGTTTCAACTTCACCGGCGAGCAGAAATTTTCGTCCCGGCAGGTCCGCAAAACTTCCCTCAATGGTCGCATTGGATAAGTATATGCCAATGGCAAACTCGGAGCGTGTGCTCTGTGGTTCGCAAATATGGCCTGGAAATGCCCATGGTGCAATATGTTGGACGTTAAATTTTCGGGGAATAGGGCTTTGAAATACCCACCGCATCGTTTTGCTGCCGAATCGCAGCACAATGCTGTTATCTTCGATCTCCGACTGCGATAGCGACTGCTCCCGGTATTTCCGGCTTGGCGCAATGGCGTAGCGTGCCCGGCGGATGAATCGTTCAATATTTCGCAGAGGCTCCTGCAATCTCGTTACTCCACTGCGTAGTATCCGCGAAATAATATCATACCATGGGCCTTGGCTCGATTTTCCACCTCCTTAGGATATTATCGACCGCTAAATATCGCAAGGTGACTATTTGCGAAAATTAGCGGGTGGGGCCGCAAAAGCGGCGACGATACCCCTGTAGGTGCTTGGTGATTATTATATATTAGAGAACTATCAGGATACGGCTCTTTAGGAACTTGCGTGTCATGGGAATATCCTGTTAATTCAGCACACACGCGGGGATGTTTTTGCCGGCTCCCAGGTGGAAGCGGCGCAAGGTGGTATTTCAGCTTGCTGAATGTTGGGTCCATGAAGTCTTTGCGGTTATATGGGTAAAACAATGACATCTGAAAACAAATTCGGATTATGGAATTTTGTACGCGATCCACTTGCAGGCCAGCGCAAGCGGAAGAGAAAGAATATTGACGCCCATAAGTTTCTGGATGTGCCTGTTGATGTGAAGCCTGATTTGGATTTGGCTATGGTGAAACGGGTTGTCTTTTACAATCATTATCACAATGGAGATATCCATTGTGCTCGCGGAATCGTCGCGGAAATTATTCGCGAATTTCCAAAGATATCCTATACATATAGCCATGGGTGTCCAGTCGATTTGCTTCAGGATATGGAGACGGTGCGGCACGCCCCCGCTTTACTTGCCCGCCTGCCCAAGCACGAGAAATACTTAATTGATCACGCACAAAAGACGGTCTACATTAATACCTGGATTGGATGCCTCGGCGCGGGCATTCTGGGCGAATATCGCGGAATCAACATTACCCTGCTACATCGGCTCATATCGGCATCTATCAAGCGCGCAATGGGCATGGATCCTCCACGGCTGCAAAAATGCGTGCCTGATCCCAATTTCTCAAAGTTTTCGATCGACGGGATCAACGACTTCATAAGGCGGGATTCCCGGCAAAAAGTAATGATCTCAAATGGCAAAATCTTGTCTGGCCAAAGCGCGGAGTTCGATTTTTCGCCCCTGATCCAATCTGTGGCCCGCTATTATCCGGATGTTCTATTTATTCCAACCAATCCCACCGATGTGCATGTGAGCAACGTTATTCACTCTGCGGATATCATCAAAAAGAATGGCCCCGACCTCAATGAAAATGGCTACCTAAGCACATTTTGTGACGTCATCATCGGACGGAGTTCCGGCACATACAGCTACGCGATTAACCGCACGAATCTTCGGTCGCGCAAGGTCTTTCTGGGATTTGTTAACCTGCCCGTTGAAGCCAGCCTTGGGTTTGACGAGCCTGTCTTTGAGCCGCGCTGCGAATTTATAGCGACAAATGATTTTCGCGAGCATTTTATGCTGCGGCGAATCGTAGAAACCGTTGGAAAGTGGACACAACTCGGCAGTGCGTCGAATCCGCATTTCCATAAAACCGAGAATACTTGAATGCGGGGAATATTGGAATATTGCTGCCGCGACAATCAATGCTTGCAATTCAACGCATCCAATGGACAATTGAGGCCTTTGGTGGTTTGAGCGCAAGCGTGGAAAATCATGAATGGGTGAGTTTATGGCCGAAACACTCGGTTCCCTCTGTGACAAATTGACCATTGTGAAGCTTAAACAATGGCATTCGAAAGACAAAAAAAAGCAGAAAAGCCTGGCGCAGCAAAATCTGCTGCTGCAGCAGGAAATTAATCAATATATAACTGACGCCGTTGCGGGCCGTATTGACAAAAAACTCCTGACTTTTGCCGCCAACAAAGTGTATAAAAAAAATGGTAATGCGGTGGCGAAAGTGATGGGCGATTTGGGTGCGATAATTTCCCAGTTGGCGCAAACGAATTGTGCTTTGTGGCACGAACAGGAGAAGGTATACGAGTTTGATCTTGTTCCGAATGCTGAAAAAAGCGCGGTGGTAAAAAAACTTGCCTTGCTCAACCTGGAAAGAAACCATTGTATGGAAGCGATAGACCGCCAGATTCTCAAGCATGCCAGTAGTAAACCATCTCGAGGAAAATAAAATGCACTTGATGAAACGTCAAACCTGTCGTCTTTGCGGATCCCGCTCATTGGTGAAGGTGATCGATCTTGGAGAGCAGTTTCTCCAGGGATCATTTTTGAAGCCGGGCGCGGAGACGCCTCCGATGCGAAAAATTCCAACCTCCGTGGTGCGTTGCGATCCTTCTCGGGAAGAGGGGGCGTGTGGATTGCTGCAGATGGAATACAGCGTTCCGCCACAGATATTATATTCCAGCTATTGGTACCGCTCCGGCACAAATCAGACCATGCGAGATCATCTGCGCGGGATTGCAACGGAAGCAACGAAATTAAGTAATCTATCGGCACCGCGCGTACTGGACATTGGCTGCAACGACGGGACGCTTTTGGGTAATTACCCCGGAGCGTCCGAAAAATACGGCGTGGATCCATCTAACGTGGCGCTTTCCAGTAAAATAAAATTTAATTTGATTCAGGATATATTTCCCTCTGATGAACTGCGGAATACCTTGGGGGGCGAAAAATGTGATATTATTACTTCCATCGCGATGTTTTATGACTTGGAGGATCCGGTTGCCTTTGCCAGAGGAATTGGTGAGGTTCTGGCCCCGGAAGGACTGTGGATTTTTGAAATGTCCTACATGCCCTCCATGCTGGAGACCAATTCTTATGACACAATCTGCCATGAGCATCTCGAATATTACAGTCTGGCGGTCATCGAAAACATCCTCAAACGCGCCAGCCTCAAGGCTGTCCGAGCGACATTTAATGACATTAACGGTGGCAGTATTCGCGTCTATGCAACCCATGAGGGAAACTATCGATTCAAAGATCCCGCTCATGCCGAGGAATTGCGGACCTTGCGACGCAGGGAGTTTGACATGGAGTTGGATACGGACAAACCGTATCGCAACTTCCAGGACCGCATCAATGTGCATCGACAGGAACTCAATGGTCTGCTCAAGAAGCTTAAACGCGACGGAAAACGAATCCATATCTACGGAGCCTCGACCAAAGGCAACACAATTTTGCAATGGTGCGGCATTGATAACCGTATCATCGACTTTGCCGCCGAGCGTAATCCGGACAAATTCGGTGCCTCGACATTGGGCACGGATATTCCGATTATCAGTGAAGCGGAATCGCGAGCCATGCGGCCTGATTATTATCTGGTTTTACCCTGGCACTTTGCAAGTGAATTTTTGACGCGCGAAAGAGATATGATCAACAGCGGCACGCGGCTCATTTTTCCATTGCCGCGTATCAACATTGTGGATAAAAACACCTTGTCCGAAAATCTCTAATCCGGGTTGTCCGCCGATGTCAACTGCCATTATTTTCGGAGCCACCGGCCAGACCGGACATTATCTCGCGGCATCGCTGACCGCCATCGGGATGAGTGTCGTGAAAGTTTCGCGCCGCAACAGCGATCGGGATATGGACGTGGCAGATTTTGACGATGTGGAGAGACTCATTAAAGAGCAGCGGCCAGAGATGATCTTTCATCTGGCGGCCAGGTCCACCACCCGGCATGACGCGGTTCTGGAGAACCATTCCAGTATTTCCACGGGAGCAATTAATGTGCTGGAAGCCGCGCGACGACATGCGACGAATGCGCGAATTTTTATAACGGGCAGCGGCGTACAATTTGTCAATGATGGGCAACCCATCAATGAGCAAACGCCATTTGATCCGTCCAGCCCCTATGCAGTGGCGCGAATCCATTCGGTTTACGCGGCACGGTATTATCGGAAACTGAATCAGAAGGTGTATGTCGGATATCTCTTTCACCACGAAAGTCCATTGCGACCCCCGGGGCACGTAAGCCAGAAGATAGCTACCGCGGTGGGGGCTATCGCTGCTGGGAAAAAAGTTGAGCTTGAACTTGGCGATTTGACCGTAGCCAAGGAATGGACCTTCGCAGGTGATGTCGCAGAGGGTATTCTGGTGTTGATGAACCAGGATGCAATTTATGAGGCGGTTATTGGATCGGGCATTGCGCATACCATTGAGCAATGGGTGGCGGCGTGTTTTACGGCGGCAAAGCTGGAATGGCGAGATCATGTCCGTATCATTCCCGGCTTTAGACCCGAATATCGGGTTCTTGTTTCAGATCCGCGGCGAATATTGAGTCTTGGATGGAAACCACGGATGTCTATGCCGCAGCTTGCAGCGTTAATGGTCGACGCCGCCGGTAACGCGACATGAGCGGGCAGGCTCGCACGCTCCGGGCTTCCGATCAAAGGCTTTTTTACCTCTTTATTTGATCCATTTGCATCCTTGTGATGTTCTGGGGCAGAACAATTTACTGGGAAATGTCAGCAATCTGTCTCTCGAAAATGCGCACAGACCTGAAAACAAAAGGGCCTTGCGCATAGGGTTGGGGTCAAGTGCCTGTTGTTGACAGTGCGTATTTCGCCGGGTATTTTTTGCTCTGCCATTATTTCCCAACGGTACTACTATCTTATGGAGCAACTTAATGGATGAGGCAACTTTTCAATCCTGTCTTCTCGACAACCAGCGGGAATTGGCGCAGTATCAGCCGCTTTTTACCAAGGCTCAATTTCTGGTTCCATTTATTTATCACAAAGGCATTCGCAGCAGAGCCGTAAAGCTGTTCCCTCTATTAAGTAATATCTTCAGTGAGCGAAAGCACTATTTTCGTGGCCGTTCCTGGCAAGACACGCTTTACATCGGAAATGTCCTTGATAGCGCAAGTCTTTCATGGACACGATCTCCCCAATTGCAGGGCAATACGCTCCAGCAGTTGCATCGTCTTTTGGGCAATGCAACGCGCCCCTGCTATGTGGATGTCGGGGCCAATGGGGGGCTTTACTGCTCTAATATCGGACGGTTGCTTGCAGGACGCGGGCAGGTTATTGGTTTTGAGGCCAACCCGGAACTGGCCAAGCTCGCGGCTGCCACCGCTGCGCTTAATCGGCTTGAAAATGTTGGCATTTTTGCGATTGCCGCCAGTGAATCGGAAGGAACGTTGAAATTTAACATCGTTCCTGACCGTTCCACATCTTCCTCAGTTCTGTATGATCATCTATTACGAGAATGCGGAGGCAATCGCGATAAAATCAAGCAGATCGAGGTTCCGTGTATAAAACTTGACGAGCGTCTTCCGAATTTACCTGCCATTCGTCAGGCCGACAAAATTGTATTCAAAGTTGACGTGGAAGGCCACGAACTATCGGTGTTCAAAGGTTCCGCAGAGTTCATCCGTTCCCGTTGTCCCACCATATTTTTCGAGTGGAACAGTAACTGTGCTACCCCCGGTGGCGAAACGCTGGACACCATGGTCGGTTTCTTAAGCTCGCTGTGTAAATACAAGTTTTCAGCCTTCCGGGACGCGGGCGACGATGTGGGATTTCCACCTCCCCGCAATGCACCGCCCTTGAACATTATTGCGGAACCCGGTTCTTGATTCCGGTCATTGCTCGCCGCGCGCAACCGAATCTCCGCCGGTTAGGATCAATGACGTATGCAAACCCGGCATAACATATCCCACCACTGCCAGGGCAACCACTCGGGACGAGCCGGTATGCACAAGTTGGCCACGGCTATCGATTAAATTCACTGTATCCACGCGGGTGCCCCATCGTCCGAATGAGCCAATACCTTGCTGGTTCATAAAGCGCCTCTGCGGTAAACGGCGCGGCGAAATTGGCCTTGACCAAATCATTACGAACAAAAAACGCATTGACGCCGTGCAGATCGCAGCCAACCAGCGAGTAACCGAGCCTTTGGCCCAGCATCTCATAGGACTTCAAACTGGCTCCGTAATAAAATGTCTCGTCGTACCATTCGTCCGCGCGATATTGCACCTTCCAATCCAGCCACGGCGGCAGGGTAGCATTGTATTCCACCACCACCAAACGGGCCCGGATCAGTGGCAACGCCTCCCATATAAAATAGGTATTGCGATCAATATCTATCGACAGCAGGTCAACCTCCGCCCCCATGCCGGCGGACGCAATGAGTCCTGCCACATTCTCCGCAGTGATAAAAGACTCAATGAACCTTAAACGGTCAGAGGAAATAAGCTTGGTGAAGTTCCGCCGGATTGCTCGAGCGTTCTTGGGCGATCCTTCCATCCATGTGCCGGTCCACCCCTGTGACAGCAGAAAGGCTGAATTATTCTCAAGTCCATCTCCCACTCCTATTTCTATAAATGTACGGCTTCCAACAGCAATACGGCGAAATATCTCCGCAATGATGCCATCTTCGCCATTCTGCGAATAGACCTGATGCTCAAAATGAGCGAGCGCTGAGGCATTGGCATAGCGATGAGACCTCAATAAATCTTGGACAAACAACTCCTGTTGCCCACGTACGACCGCCCTAACTGTGGCATTGATTGAATCCGCAAATTTAAACAGATCTTTTTTTAAAGCCGGCGTTCTGCGTAAAATGGATTTCCATAATGCACTCATCAGATATTCCATTTGCCCAAACAAATCGCGTCATCGACCATTGTTCTCACGACCACGTGAAAGCGACCATCATTTTAGTTTACTGCAATTCATTATGAAAGTGACCAAATGTCTCTGTGCTTAGGGAGTGCGTGACACATTACGCGGGTTACGGACACCGCAATAGTTTCTCCCCACAGCACCGTGGTGATAACCCGGTGCCGTTCCGCTTCCTGCGAACCTCGACGGCACCGCAGTGCCATGGCGGTGCTCCCGGGGGTGGCGTGTTTGCGGGGTAATACATCCATTTCCGCGTAACGGGTCACGCACCCTACTGCGAGGGTATGTGACAGGTTCTGCCGATTGTGTTCCGGGCCTTCGGGGAAACGCAAGACGCGATTTTGCATCGCGGGGGCGCGGGAAGTAAACGAACCTCGGACTGCGCGGATGATACGGATACTTCTTGCGTCGCCGTCGTCGATTTGCGTAATTTGGGGTTCGCCCCGTCATTTGTTTCCGGGGTATGCCGGGGGGTTAAACCCACCGGCTAACATGCCGGCGCGGCAGCGCAGTGTTGCCGATTACCTAACCCCGAACTCCGGTTGTTTGTCGCCGCTAGCTGTTACCCGAATCCCCGGATGGAAACTGTCACAGATACTATGGTGTGGGCGTAGGGGTGCTGGTCGAGGGTCGGTGGATGGCGCGTTGCAGGGTTGCGATTTTACCCTGAATCGCCTGCACCTCTTCCGGACGCAGCCGCTCAAGCTCATCGGTCGGCAACGCGGCATTGAGCCGCAAGGCCAGCTTCAATTGGGCGATTCGTTCGGGCACGGTCAAACCCGCCCGGCTGTTTTGGGCAGACGGTAAGCGCACGCGGGCATCGGTGCGATTAATGGATAACAGATTGAGCACATCTACGCGTGGATTGAGGCCCAGTCGCATCGCGACGCCAATTTTTCGCTGCAGCCAAATTTGAGAGCGTTTGTCGCATGCCAATACCGCATCCGCCGCCTTAAGTGCAGCTGACCAATCATGCGCCGTCGCGGACCGCCGGAACACATCGCGATACATTGATGGATCGCAGGACAATGTTTCACGAACCGTGGGAATCCAGAGCGTCGCGCCCATAATCAAGGCCATCACGCACATACTCCCGCCAAGAATAGTACCTGCGCCAACGGCGGTTCTCCCGCTGATATTGACCGCATGATGTTTTTCAACGGATATGGCGCTGGTCGGGCGTGCCGCAAAACCCGTTGAGTTTACAGCGCATTATCGCATTACAAACCAGCGGCTTTTGCTGGAACATCCGCTTCAGCCATGTACGCGGAAGACATGGCGCGGAATTCACGGCAACCGCTGTTAGCTTGCTTGGCCGAGAACGGAATGGGCGCGACACGCTGTTATTTTGCAGCTCCGGCGATAAACACGCGGACTTCATGGGCCAGTTTGATTCGCATCGGTGCGGGGTGATACACCATGTGCCCGCCGCGAAAAAATACTTCATGAATGTTGGATTGCAGCTTTGAACTTAAATCCAGATGATCCATGGTATAAATAGTTCCGAAAAATGGGGTGGCTAGATCAAAGTACCCGCTGCACACAAGCACTTTCATAAACGGGTCTCTGATCATCGCCCGCTGTAAATTATCCGTGACATAAAGAAAGCCCATTCCTCCGCCGCCAAAATGCCACGGATAGACATCGTCCGACAGTGTTTTATATGGCAGATTGTTGCGATATTTCAAGTCTTCACGCACATACTGATCAAAGGCACTGGTAAAAGGCGCGATGAACCGTGACATGGCCGGATCGTATGAGGCTCTGCCGCCCGTCGGATTCGGGTTATAGCCGGTTAAGCGCGTATCCATGCGACCAATCACCAGTCGCTGACGGCGCAAAAGCGATTGCTCAAAAAGCCCCGGACCGACACGCAGATTCGCCAGAAGTATCTCTCGTTCCGGCAGCCCGGTATATCGGGCTAATTTTGCGGCGACGATGTCGCGCTGCGCGGTCGTGAGATTACTGCCTTCCGCCAGCGCGGAGATGTAATCGGTAATAGCCCAATGTTCCACCTTTTTCAACGTGCGATGAAAGTGCTTTTCCAAATCCGGTGGCAGTTTGTGATGATACCACGCGGCGGCGGTGTAAGAGGGGAGAAAGAGTGGATACGGCGTGTCATTGCCGAAATTGGGTTCAAGAATCTGAAAATTCAAGGCACAAGAAATAAGAATTACGCCATTGAGTGTCATCCCATCATGCTGGGAAAGATAATCCGCCAATCCGCAGGCGCGCGTCGTGCCATAGCTTTCACCCGCGAGAAATTTTGGGGAACCCCAACGCTGATACATTGTGGTATATAGACGGATAAAAGACGCCACAGAGGCGATATCCTGCCGTACGCCATAAAACTTCTGCCCCGGCACGCCCGGTGCCAGCCTGCTGAAGCCCGTACCGACGGGATCCACAAAAACCAGATCGGACGCTGTGAGCCAGGTTTGGTCATTGGGCAAAAGTTTGTACGGTGGGGGCGTGACGTTGCCTCGGGGTGTAAGTTCCACGCGCATGGGGCCGGCGCACCCCAGATTCAGCCAGACCGATGCCGCACCGGGGCCGCCGTTAAATAAGAACGTGATCGGTCGCCTGTCCCGCGCTGCCGCCGCTTTGGTCGCCGAAGCGAAGTCTTTGGTATAAGCGATGAAAAATATTTTGGCCTGCAATTTTCCATGGCTTTTCATGGGCATATAGCCGGTGGTAACTGTGTAATGCAGCACTTTCTTATCGATGGTAATCTGTGAATGAACAACGGATATGCCATTGGGGGCGGCTTGGGGCAAGTGTGCCGTTTGAGCGGCAGTGCGGCCACGATAACCAGCCGCTTTAACTGCCGCCGGGCCGGTCGGTGCCGATGCTCTGGCACCGCTTGTCGCGGCAAAGATTAATGCCCCACATATCATCGCCGTTATTCGCATATGTTGATACTCCGATAGTCGTGACCTTTATGTACCGCAACATATTAGGTTAATGTTCATGATACGCAAGCTGGTTCCGCAGAGTTCATTTTATCAGGGGCCGTGACAATATTGTCGGGTGGGAAGGCGAAACCTGCGGCGGCTTGCTTTCGCGCCGGAAAGACCAGTGCTCTGTCCCAGGGCCTGTGACCACTTCTGCAACGCGGCGGCACCGCCAGCATTTAGGAGTTAGGAGTTAGGAGTTAGAAGACCTTGCGACTTTCAAGGTGCTCAAGATGCTCAAGTTCGGGGGG